>DASWDX010000482.1:0-18112 GCA_036395055.1 Pyrinomonadaceae bacterium
CATGACCACTCTGCGCCGGCGGCTCTTTCGTAAACCGCAAGAGTTTGACGTGCAGTTTCCTGCCAGTCGAAGAGTTTCGCGCGTTCCAAGCCTTTCACACGAAGCTGCATTCGCAATTCAGAATCAGCGATCAGCTTTTGAATTGCGGCGGCCAATTCGTCAATATCAAAAGGATCCACCAGTATGCCGGCATCTCCAACGACTTCCGGTAGGCTGGTCTTGTCGCCGACAATTACTGGCGCGCCACATTTCATTGCCTCAAGCGGTGGCAAGCCAAATCCTTCGAAATATGAGGGGTAAACAAAACAGAGCGCCCCTGAATACAGTGCCGGCAAATCGGCTTCCGGGACATAGCCGGTCAGAATTACCGAGTTACTGATTTCCAGTTCCTTGATAGTGCGGAGTGTCTCATCATATAGCCAAGCGCATTTTCCCACGAGCACAAGTTGAGGCAGCTTACCTTCTGGTCTGGCCCAGCGCAAGCGGGAATAAGCGGCGAGCAAACGGCTTAAATTCTTACGCGGCTGAATCGCGCCGACCGACAGGATATAATCGCCTTCTATGCCATAAGTTTGTCTAACGCGTTTCAGTTCTACTTCATCTGTGGTCGGTCGGAAATGAGCGGGAGCCGCCAAAGGAATGACGCTTACGTTTTCCGGATTGATGCTGTAGGTCGATATTATGTCGCTGCGCGCGTGTTCGGAGAGCGCTATAACTTGTGCTGCTTGTCGCGCGGAGCGGCGTACAGTTATTCGAAGCTGCTTACGACTGCGCCACTTGAAGGTCTGCGGAAGATGCTCGAAGGAGAGGTCATGAATGCTAACTACTACGGGACAAGGTGAAAACGGCGGCGCTGTAAACTGCACATGGAGGACGTCGACGGGGTTTCTCCGGAGTTCAGCGCTTAGAGTCAGCGGGATCCGGATTAGGGGCGAGTGAGGCAAAGTGGTCCGAACTGAAAAGTTTGGCCACCTGTTGCTGAATCGTTCCAAAGCTTCTCGTCTGGTCACGTACAGCGTGTAGCTGTTGATTGAATCGATCTCGGCAAGACCTTCAATCAGATTTGTCGCGTAACTCTCGTTGCCGCCAAGTCCAGTCCCAACAGAGTGGGCGTCAATTGCTATTCGCAAAATCGCCTGCGGCTCCCTTAGATCACGTAACAATCTGGCGCGGAAGTCGGTGGTAGGACCCGCCTGTGAAAACTAGAATCAGTGCAGGGCTCTCACGAAAGATCTTTCAACGAGGAGGAAATATGAAATCTGGTGGCGTTCTCTTAGAAGCAGACCGCCATCACGCGCCGCTTTTCTTCCCCGCCGCCGATGCCTGTGAATCACTACTCTGCTGGCCTCGCGTGTCCCGCTCGCGAATGCGCGCAGCCTTACCGCGCAACCCGCGCAGGTAATACAGCTTCGCTCGCCGCACCCGGCCTCTTTTCACCAAATCGATATGGTCAACAATGGTTGCGTGCAGCGGAAAGATTCGCTCGACGCCGACCCCAAAACTTGTCTTGCGGACCGTGATTGTCTCACGCGCACCACCGTGTTTGCGAGCGATGACGACGCCCTCAAATGCCTGCAAGCGTTCCTTCGTCTCAGATTCCTTAATGCGGACGTGTACGCGGACAGTGTCACCTGATTGAAAATCAGGAATATTCTTACGCAGTTGAGTTTCCTCAATATTATCTAATCGGTTCATTTCGTTACTCCAGCAAGTAGAGCTCAAGCTTCAGCTGACGAGCGCTGGCTAAACTCTGAAAATGCCTATTTTAAAAGATCAGGGCGATTTTGTTGCGTCTTCCGGAGAGCTGCCTCGCGGCGCCAGCGTGCGATTTCTCCGTGGTTACCGGTCAGCAAAACGTCCGGGACCCTCAATCCCGAGAACTCTGTCGGTCGCGTATATTGCGGATGATCCAATAGTCCTTCCGAAAACGATTCATTCGTTGTCGAGGTTTCGTTTCCCAACGCTCCCGGTAACAACCGCGCCACCGCATCGATCACGACCACAGCCGCCGGCTCTCCTCCCGACAATACGTAGTCGCCGATCGAGATTTCATCCGTTACGAGCGCTTCGGCGACACGTTCGTCAACGCCTTCATAGCGTCCGCAAATCAAGACAATGTGCGATGCGTTCTGTGAAAGGTCCTGTGCAAGCTTCTGCGTAAACACCCGCCCTTGCGGCGACAAGAGAACCGCGCGCGTTTGCGGCGAATAATCCTGGCGCTTGCTGCAGCCGGTTAGCTCCGCAACAGATGCAAAGATCGGTTCGGGCTTAAGAACCATGCCCTCGCCGCCGCCAAACGGGCGATCATCAACTACGTGATGTTTATCGCTCGTCCAACGGCGCAGATCGTGCGCATTCGTTTCAAGCAGCCCGGCCGCCCGTGCCCTGCGAATAATCCCGTAATCAAACGCTTCGCGAAAAAAGCTCGGGAAAATAGTAATGATATCGCAGCGCAGCACGGTGGAATTTCAAAGACAACTACAAATCCAACAGGCCCTCCGGCGGATCAATCAATATTTTCTTCTTCGAAACGTCGATATCAACAACGATCGATTGGGCCATTGGTATTAGTATTTCTCGCTGCCTCTCATCTTCGACGACCAATAGCTCGACCCCGCCTGTTCGCATCACTTCGCGAACTATTCCGATCACCGGGCCGAGTTTAGTTTCAACTGAACATCCCTCGAGCTCCCAATCATAGAACTCGTCTTTGGAAAGCTCGATGCGTTCTGCCTCTGGAAGACCAAACTCGTATCCTACCAGGGCTTTTGCCGATTCGATGCTGTCGTAGCCCGCAAACTTCAGCACGATTCGCTTGTTTTGAAACCAAGAGATCTCGAGTTCCAGTTGCTTTCGTTCTCCGCCGGGTCCAACACCAGTTAATTCAGTGATACCAGCGAATCGGTCGAGAAAATCTGTCAAAACGTCGGCGACTAACTCGCCCTTCAAGCCTCTCGTTCTAATTGCGCGAGCAACGATAATTAAGTCGTCTCGTTTTTCTTCGCTCGGCGGATTCATTCCACAATTTCGAGGATGAACCGATGTTTTCTCTTTAGGCTCACTGCGTAGGCCAGGGAACGCAAGGCGCGTATGGTCCGTCCCTGTCGTCCTATCACTTTCCCCATGTCACTCGGTGCTACGCGTACTTCAATGAGAGTGGTCCCCTGCTGCTCCACTTCGCGCACGTCAACTGCGTCAACATCGTCAACCAATGACTTAACAACCATCTCGACGGCTTCTCTCATTGTCTTTGGCTTTTGACGCGCCCGATTTGCTTACGCCTCGGGCTGAGCGGCCCTTATTTGCTTGCCGCTGGCTTTAATCAATTGATCAACCGTCTCAGTTGGCTGCGCACCCTTTTCCATCCAGTAGCGAACGCGGTCCATGTCCAGCTTGATCTCGGCCGGCTCGCGCGTCGGATCGTAGGTGCCCAGGTTTTCGAGATAGGCACCATCGCGCTTTGATTGTTTTTCCTTCACTATAATTCGATAGGAAGGTCTCTTCTTCGCGCCGGTGCGCATCAATTTGATTGCTAACAAATCCTTACCTCCGTTTGTGTAACTAACTCACTGCTGTTTTCGAATCGTCCCTTTTTTAGCGGCGTTTCTTTTTACGTTTCTTCTTAAGCTTTTTTCTTGACGGCCCAGTCGGCGCTCCTAATGAGGGCAAGGACGGCATATCATCGCCGTCGCCGCCCATTCCAGCCATCCCAGCCATGTCCGGTAGACCAGCCATGCGCCGCATCATCTTTCCCTTTAGACCGCTGCCGCCAAACAAGCCGGAACCCGTGAGCTGCCTCATCATCTGCCGCATTTCAGTATATTGCTTGACGAGCTTATTCACTTCGGCGACGTTTGTTCCCGACCCACGCGCTATTCGGCGGCGGCGGTTGGCATTCAGAATCCGGTGGTCGGTACGTTCTTCGCGCGTCATCGAGTCGATGATCGACTCGGTGCGTTTTAGCTCCTTCTCCATTTCCTTCGTTTGTTCCTCATCCATCTGTGGCATGCCAATGCCCCCGAGAAGCTGGTCGGGAAGAAGCTTCATGATCTTTGAGAAGGAACCAAGCTTTTTTACCTGGCGAAGCTGTGAACGAAAATCGTCTAGAGTGAATTCGTTCTTCTGAAGCTTTTTTAACTGTTCCTCCGCTTCAGACTGATCAACTTTCGACTGAACCTCTTCGATGAGTGACAATACATCACCCATACCCAGAATTCGTTGCGCGACGCGATCCGGATAGAAGGGCTCGAGCGCATCATACCTTTCACCCACGCCAACGAACTTTACCGGCTGACCGGTTACCTGTTTGATCGAAAGGGCTGCGCCTCCTCGCGCATCCCCGTCCATCTTGCTGAGCACTACGCCGGTGATCCCAATGCGCCGATGAAACTCTTCGGCTGACCGAACGGCGTCCTGGCCAGTCATCGCGTCCGCAACAAACAATATTTCGACCGGGTGCGTTTCGCTTTTGATCTTTACCAACTCGTCCATCAGCTCTTCGTCGATGTGCAACCGTCCGGCGGTATCAATCAGTAACGTATCGAAGCCAGTCTGTTGCGCGTGCTTTAAAGCTTCGCGTACCAGCGTCAGCGGATCGTTCGTATCGGGCTGTTCAAAGATCTGTTGTCCAGTAGCTCTGGCAATAACCTTGAGCTGCTCGCGAGCTGCCGGTCGGTAAACGTCAACGGACAGCAGCAGCGGCTTGCGATCCTGATTCGCGGTGAGCCAGCGTGCGATCTTACCTGTCGAGGTCGTCTTACCGGAGCCCTGCAGGCCCACAATCATAACGACGTTAGGAATCTGCTTGGTAAAGACCAGGCGGGATGACTGGCCTCCCAGTAAGTCGACCAGCTCGTCATAAACTATCTTGACGACCTGCTCGGAAGGCTTTAGTTCTTGCCAAACCTGCTGTCCCTCGGCCTTTTCCTGGACAGAGGCGATAAAGTCTTTTGCGACTTTATAGTTGACGTCGGCTTCCAATAAGGCGAGACGAATCTCGCGCAGCGCCGCGTCGACATACTCCTTCGTCAGCACGCCTTCGCCGCGCAGGTTTTTTAGAGTCCGTTTTAACTTGTCCGATAGGGACTCAAACATAGATCACTCGGGCGCAATTTCCTGCCGGCAGCGGAAACGAAGATGATAGCGGCCAGCCTGAAAGCGTGTCAAGGTAAGCACCCTAAATGATTGCGGGCGCTACTTCTAATCTGTTGATATGCCTGACCTGAGTACCTGGCTAAGGCTTGTTTTGCTGGTCACTGTGGACGGACGCCAACCAGGCATCAGTACGGGCATGACTCTCGAAATGCTGGCCGAACTCTTGCTGGAGTTTGGAGCAATTGAGGCTATGATCTTGATGGTGGGGGTTCCACCACGATGGTTGTTCATAACAAGATCGTTAACAGACCTTCCGATCAAACTGGCGAGCGTCCAGTTAGCGATGCGATACTGATCTTTCCCAAGCCAAACTGAAGCGAACACACGGTGGACGCCCTTTGTTGCGTGTGTTAAATTCTAAGCTGTTTTGTTGCTTAATAAGACGCGCGGCTTCGTGGGAGATTGCCGACGCACCCAACCTTCCGCCCGCTTCAACAAAGTGAGCTATGAAAAACGGACTGAATTGACCGTTTCTAAGGGATTACATGGCTAAGAACGCAGATTCCGGCGCCAGTAGCCCGGAAGAATCCTCAAGCGGAAAAGGTGTGGTCGATCTCGCCGATGCGCGGGTCCGATTGCGCTCGCGCTCACGTCATCCCTCAAACCAGAATCTGTTGCAAGAGTTAGACGAAGTTCGCTCTCTTCTCGATCAGGGTCTCTCCGCGGAAGCTAAGTCTCGCATCGCCTTACTTATCTCTGCCGCTAAGAGCAATCCTTCAGTCCTTGCGCTCGCACGCTGTGCTTTGTCCACGGCGCTGGAAATGCAGGGTCAGTATCGCGACTCGCTCGCAGCGGTGGCGATGTACGAGTCTCCGGAATCGCGAGCTAAACTCGACCAACAGGCTATCCAATCACTCAAAGTTCAGATTGGTCTCGCCTACAACTACAACGGTGACCATCCCAAAGCGATTTCAATTCTCAAAGGGGCTTTGCGCGAATTCTCCGAAAGCGAAGCAGAACAAAATAACGGTCCTATCTACGCGGCGCTGGCTCGTGTCTATCGCAGTATCACCGAATACCCTATAGCCCGCGATTACGCGCAGCGGGCCCTGGAGCACTTCCGCCAAACCGGCGAGTGGCGCGGTCTTGCCGAAGCGTATTTCGGTATCGCCCTTGCGGATCTGCAGGAAGGCGATTACGAGGCAAGTCTCGAGAATCTACAGCAAGCTCTCAAACTCATCGGCGATCATCCCGCTAGTTACACACTGGGGAAAATCTACGCCAACATGGCGGGTGCGTGCTGGTTTCTAAAACGTCCTCAGGAAGGCATTCGCTATCTTGAGAAAGCAATCGCTTACTACGAGCGCACCGACCACAAGGGGAGCGCTGCAAATGGTTATAACAACCTCGGCATTAATCTAATTTTGATTGGTCAATGGGGCAAAGCTCAGGAAGCTTTGGAGCGTGCTTTGGCCCTGGCCTCAGAAGCAGATGAACGAAACGAAAAGGTGCCGATGATTCTTGACTCGCTCGGCGAGTTGCTGATGTTGCGCGGCGAACTTGATGAGGCCAAGGACTATCTTATGCGCTCAGTCGCGCTTGCCAGGGACGACGGCAATAAATGGTATGCATGCCAGGCGCTAAGAACACTCGCTCGTTGTTACCTAGCCATGGAAGACCACGCAAAGGCGCTCGCGAAAGGGGACGAAGCACTAAGCCTCGCCGAAGGCATTGGCGATCGTCAGGCTATTTGTGAGTCGCGATTGATTTTGGCTGAGGCACATCTCCGCAATGGTGACGATGCTGAATGCTCCGCGCAACTAGACAAAGTAACCGGGGAAACAACCGAGTCTACCACCGATCTTAGCTTTGCGGGCGAGTCACACCGTCTCTTCGGCATGCTGGCAATCGCTCAATCGGACTTTTCCTCAGCGGCACAACATTTCGGCAGCAGCGTCTCAATTTTTGACATGCTCGGCGATCGTTATCGTGCCGCTCGCGCTCATACCGAACTCGGACGCGCGTATGCTTCCAGCCAGCCCAGTCGCGCCATGGAACATCTTTCGCGTGCTGTAAACGCCTTTCGCGAACTCGGAGCAAAACTGGATCAGAATCGGGCCGAAGCGGCCCTGGCTAACCTCGACCGCACTGCACCGGAACGGAACGAAGAGCAGTCCGCGTTGCCTCAACTGCTCACCCTCCGGCTTGCTGAGGCCATAACCTCTCGAGAACTGTTGTTGCGTGAGCTTGCCGCCATCATGCGTCAGGAGACGAGCGCGAAGGTCGTCGTAATCACCGAGCCGGGCGAACATAATCGTCGTCGAGTGGTAATTGCCCATGGGTGCACCCCGGCTGAAGGCACAAGGATCGCAGAACAGCTCGACCAGTTGATCGATGAGGACGCACAGAATGCTTACGCAAAGAAGAACAACGCAGCTATTCTTCAACTTCGTTCATCTCATTCCCCTCCGGCAACGCTTTACATCTCGCCCCTGAGCCGTGCGAGTCTTCCCGGCGGACTTTCGCTTGAGCCGTTGATGCGTGTAGCAGAACTTGGCATGGATGTTTGTGCTCTGAGGGCCGGCTCTCAGAAGGGCTCGCGAGTTCAACAGCCTGACGAACTCGCTGGTACCAGCCTCATGCCCGGATTCATTCACTCAAGCCCGGCAATGACTAAACTCGTAGAAGAAGTTCACAAGATTAGGTCTTCAGATGTAACGGTTTTGGTGACGGGTGAATCAGGTACTGGGAAAGAATTGGTCGCACGCGCGATTCACGCGCTTTCGACGCGTCGTTCGAAAGTGTTCGTTCCGTTCAACTGCACGGCGGTCCCGAAAGAGCTTTCTGAAGGTTACCTCTTTGGCTATCGTCGCGGTGCTTTTACCGGCGCAGTCACAGATTCTGCCGGCGTCATTCGCACCGCCGCCGGTGGAACGCTCTTTCTGGACGAAATTGGAGACTTGCCGCTTGATCTTCAACCAAAGCTTTTGCGATTTTTGCAGGAAGGCGAAATTCAACCACTCGGTGAACAGCGGCCGCTGAAAGTGGATGTCCGCATTATAGCGGCAACCAATACTGATCTTGAAGAGTTAGTGGCGCAAGGTCGTTTTCGCGAGGACCTTTACTATCGTCTAAATGTGATCCGGTTGCGCGTGCCACCTTTGCGCGAGCGTCGCTCGGAAATTCCTACGATCGTCAATTACTACATCAATCACTACTCGGCAAAGTTTGGGCGCCGGGACATTCAGATTACGCCGCCGGCTGTTGACCTGTTGATGGTTAGCGATTGGCCTGGCAACGTTCGGCAGCTTTGCAATGAAATCCAGAGAGTCGTTGCCCGCTCCGAGGATGCCACGGTCATCACCCCTGACCATCTCTCTCCAGAACTGAAGCGGACGTCCGCTCCCGCTACACCAAGTTCACCAGCGTCGACCTTGGCTTCTATGCCGGCAAGTTCATTGCAAAATGTCACCTTGGCCGTCGCGCTGGCAGATGTCGAACGCCACATGATCGCTGACGCCCTACGCAAACACGGTGGCAACATCTCGCGCGCCGCTCGTGAACTCGGACTCACACGCCGTGGCCTTTACCTCAAACTCGAACGTTACCAACTGAGTGCCAGCGCCTAGGATTAGGACATCCCCAGTAGCGCGCGGACATCTCCATTCGCCAGTTCGCGGCTTGTATTTAACGGCCGTTTCTTTCTTCCCGCAACTTCATTCGCAATTCCCGCGATTGTCGCAATGTCGAATGGCTTTGAAATTACCCAATCAGCTTTGATTGCCTGCCGGGCATCACAACTGATCGCGTCTGCCCACCCACTGACGATTGCCAGCGGTATCGTTTGCGAGCGCTTCCGGATTTCGCTGGCGAGTTCCCAACCGCTCATCTCGGGCATGCCGATGTCGGTAAAAACGATGTCGAGGTTGCCTTTCCCGGCATCATAGATCTTCAACGCCATCTCACCGCTTTCTGCAACTATCACTTCACAGCCTTCGGCTTCTAGCGCTTCGCGAAGCACTTCTCTTACAGCCGGTTCGTCGTCGACGACAAGTGCCCGAATTCTTTCTTCTCCGCCTGACGTTTCCGGCGTAACCAAAGCAGCTTCGGGCTTTGCTTCGTTTTCGGCTACGGGAAGCGTAATACGAAACGTGGTTCCGCGCCCGGGCTCACTTTCCACATCGATTGAACCGTTGTGCCGGCGAATAATGCCAAAGCTGACCGCCATCCCCATGCCGGTGCCGCCCTTACCCTTCGTCGTAAAGAAAGGATCAAACAACCGCGACTTAACCTCGGGAGCCATCCCTGTACCACTGTCGGCGATGGTCAATACCACCCGCCCATTCATTTCCTGCGAACTCATGTGAATCTCGCCACCGGAAGGCATCGCGTCGATCGCGTTGTAGATCATATTGACGAGCACTTCGCGCAACTCCACGGCATCCCCCATCACCGATGCAGTGCAGTCGGCCACAAGCGCCACGCGAATCTGCGGCCCTTCGACTCGTTCCCAACGCGGACGACTCATCTCGCAAACATCTTTCATCAACGCCGCAACTGAAACTGTTTGAAACTTGCGGCTGGGTTGTTTACGGGCAAAGTCCTGAATGCGCCGGATAATGTGAGCACCATCTTCAGCGCTTTTTATGATCAATTCGATACCGGAGTTGATCTTTTCTGCGTCCTTCATCCGCAGCAATAGTTGCGCGCGACCCAGAATTCCGGTGAGCGTGTTATTGACGTTGTGGGCCACACCGAACGAAAGTTCACCTAGGGCGGCCATCTTCTCCGCGTGAGTTGTCCGCTCGCGGAGTTCTTCATATTCAGCATGAGCAGCGGCAATCCGTTCCATACAAGTTCTAAGGCGTTCGCAGGTAGATGCTTGCTGCGAATTCGCGAGTAACTGGCTGGCTTGCGCACCGATCTCCTGACGCTCATCCTCATCCAGCTGCTCGCACATCTCCTCAATCAAAATCAGTAGGGGCCGACCGGCGCCTTCGTAATCTCCACACCTTTCAGCGACCCGACGGGCCCGATGGAGAATAGGTTTTGCTTCGTGTCGGCGGCCTAGCTTGCAAAGCACTAAGCCTTGCGTCGTCAACGCCTCGCCCAGCAATGCCTCTTCGCCGGTCGTCTCCATGGTCTCGACAGCGCGTCTGACTGAGCGTTGAGCTAGTCCGTATTGTCCTGAGGCAAGATAGAGTTGCGCCAAGGTCTCATCGACTTGGGCTCGTCTCACCTGATCGCTAAGTTCCTCGAAGAGTCTTCGTGCCCGTCCCAGATGGAGTTGCGCTTCATCAAATCTATGGAGGGCTGAGAGCAGGTAACCGTGATTGTTCTCAACTATTGCCGTGTAACGGTGGTTCCCGATTCCTTCGAAGTGTGAAAACGCGTCCCTATAGTGACTGAGGGCCCTGTCGAAGTAATGACTCTCGTTCTCCGCAATTCCGAGATCCTTCAGCGTGGTCGCAAATTCCAGGTGAAATCGTCCCTTCGCCCAAGGACTCAAGTAGTCAATAAGGCGATTTGCGTCGTTGAGTAAACTAACCGCATCGTGCAGTCTGCTGGCATGACGTTCCACGGTCGCAAGACGGACTAAGACGATTCCCTTCAGCTCCGACTCCCGGTCGGTGAGATCGTTTAGAGAAGAACGAAGCGTGGTACGTGCGAGATCGAACAACCCTTGCCGGTAATAACAATAACCAAGTTCGGAGCGGCTTTCTCCCGACTTGGCGGACTCTCCGAGATTGTCAAACAGAGCGATGGCTCCACTCAGAAGTCGCTCGGCGCAGTTTTGTCCGCCATCGACATGTCTAGTGCTTGCGACCCATCCGCTTAGCGTTCCGGCCGTTAGAAGCAGTTCCGCTGCAGCCAACCGGCTGAGGCCGGCTTGCTTTGGCCACTCGCCGATTGTCCACCAACGCTGAAGCGCCGCGCAACCCGCATCGTAGTCTCCGAGCTCGAGTTTCTCACGGGCAATGGTGCAGGACGCTTGAGCCTGTTCACTTAGCGTTAGTGGCGAGTATTCAATGTTCTGAGCCGCTTTTGCTTGTATCAGTCGCATTTCGATCTCTTCTGTCGGGATGCCTGGCTCTTTGTCGTTTTACTGTGGTCGTCTAAAACAGGTCCAGCGCCATTTGATACCGCTGACGAAATTAGTGGTGAAGAAGGCGACGAGATTTTTTCCTCATGGATACTTTGCTGGGTACCAGGTATACAGGTGCATACTGCGGTAACAAGGCACCTAAGTCGTCATTAATATTGCAAAAGGTGCGAGTTAAGTTCATTTCTGACCCTATCCCTACGGCTTCTGTATACGAGCTACTCAATTCTTAATCGCTTAGGGTTGCAAATTATCAGTTTGCTCTTCGATCGGGTAACTCACGGCGATTCAGTCACTTAAGCAGATAAACGCGAATATTACCTTCGTGGCACGAGCCTTGAAGTAGAGACTTCCGAACAAGTTGTTGGACGCTAGAACGAGAGTTGAAATTTCAAAGGTAGCAATTCCCGCCCTAGCGTACCGTCCCAGTAAACGTTCGATTACCAGGAGAAATCAAAATGAAACTCTTCCAATCAATTCTTTGCGCATCACTCTTAACTCTGTCTATTTCCTCAGCTACGCTCGCAGGCAACATCTCTGGTCGGGATGGCAACATCTCCGGGAAGGATGGCAACATCTCCGGCATCGCTGGCAACATTTCGGGTTTTGCGGACGAAGCCTACGACGTCCTTGTCGATCTCTTGAATGCAATACTTCCGTAAGGCGAACGCTCTGATTGCCAAGTCAGCGAGACTGTCAATCAGTCAATATGCGTCGCTTGTCTTCAAAGATCGTTCATTTTGGCGAGAAAACCCGCGAATAAGGCGCTCGCACGATGATAATTGGCAAGGGATATGCCAGTGGAACTGAGGTTCCCTTTTGCAAGAAGGTGCAAAGCTATGAAGACTTATCGGGATGGATCGAGTGCAGCGCATGACAGTGCTAAGGGATCACCCTATTTCCTTAGTCGGTTTAACGTTCTGCGCGGTTACATTTACCCCTCAGATTACTCGGTCGCAATGACGTTCGGGTTGGTCGGTCTGGGGGACGGGACGAAGTGAAAGTAGGACTCCAGTTCGATGCCAAAACAG
The DNA here is from genome assembly GCA_036395055.1 of Pyrinomonadaceae bacterium. GTDB lineage: Bacteria > Acidobacteriota > Blastocatellia > Pyrinomonadales > Pyrinomonadaceae > PSRF01. The sequence continues at coordinate 12,229 of DASWDX010000482.1, forward strand.
AAATAACTCTCCTGATCCTCGCCCGCTCTTTGGAATAAAACTCACTGGACCTTGGCGACCTTCGAACCTTCAATTTTAGAGGCTCCGACGTCTCTGACCACATGGTTTCTTCGACACCCTTAAGTAAAGGCTCCTTCGTGGCGCCGATTTCTTGTTCCGAGCAATGCGGGCAGGCAATACAGATCGCGCTTGAAGCATTAAGTGCTAGTTTGTTTGGATCGTCCCATCGGGCCAACAAGGCGATGAACGGCCAGCGCCAATCCCATAATCATGTAGAAGACCATTACAACTTCCGAGTCACCCCAGTTGTAGTGAACCAAGCCGGAAATAAGGAATCCGGCCAGCCCACCCAGGGCTCCCAGTAAAATCCCGCGCTCGATCCATGCGAGCTGCCCTCTACTTCGCAGTGAGCACCAGAGTGTACGCGCGTAGGCGAATAGGAATGTTAGCCAGAGGATCAACGCCGGCGCGCCGCGCTCAAGAGCGATCTGTAAGAGATTTGAGTGCATGTGCCCCCACGGTAGGCGTCCGCTGTCAAAGAGTCCCCATTGGCGCCAATGGCCTTTTATCGAATCCATACCGACGCCAAAGAGTAAATGACGCGGATTGCTTAGCAGCAGATTGACCCCTTCTCGCCAGACAGTTTCGCGCCATGTGGTTGACTGGTCTGCCTGATCGATGAAAGCAACGTCGCGTTTCTGCCGCAGTAGGAACAGACCTCCGAGTATCAGTGGTATCGCCAACACACCAATGACGATCAAGCTGCGTCGTCTAACGCCCAGGAGAAGAATAATCAGTGTGGAAACTAAGCAGCCAAGCCACGACGCGCGCGTGACGGTCAATAGCAATGCGAAACCGAATCCGGCCAGCGCAGCAAGCAATAAGGCGCCCGCCCAACTTCGTTTCGACGGCAGACTGACAAAGAGGCCCACTGTCAGCGCGATGATCAACTGGAGAACCTCAGCATAAGTAACAAACTGACCATAAAAACCTGTCGCCCGCCAATCCCGTCCTCTTGACCAGCTTCCGATACCCAGTTGCTCCAGAGTATTACTGCCCACTAGAACGGTGCCGCGAGGAACCTTAAAGACCGGTTGCAACTCATGCCGGTAGGTCAGAACCGCCAGGGGTTTCTTTTCCGGTTTGGACAGAGCGCTAATCAACTCCTGCGGTTCGCTAAGCTTCCGTCCGTCAACTTCCAGCATTGTATCGCCGTCACGGATGCCTGCTTTGTAAAGCGGGCTCTGTTCCGAGACACCATAAACTTTTATTCCGCGTCCAAGGAGCCGCTCGCCGGCCGTGTAAAAAACATTCACTATGCAAGCGCAAATCAGCGTGAGTCCAAGCAAGCGAACCACTCGCAGTGAAGGCACATTTTCGGCAAACAAATAAATGATTGTGAAGAGACTCGCTGCTCGCAGCTTCCCGATGGAAACCATTGGCTCGTAGGAGAGAAAGGACGAAAGGCCGGTGAGGATAAAGAAGCCGAGTACGAGATAGTCTATCGGCGTTCTGTAAACGGTGGGTCGCGGCCGAAACGTAAACCGCGCCAGCCATAAAGCCAATCCGATCAGCCACGCGCTTTGCGTCGCGGCAATCGAGTTTGGGGCAGCGGCGGCAAACAAGAAAAGAAAGGTTACGATCGCGCCGTCAAGCATTTTCGCGGCCTGACTTTTCACTTCACATTCTTCATTCACGGATCGCCCTCGGGATAGGAACCAACTGGCGTGAACTGCACTAACTGAAGGTGGTTGTTTACCCAACCATAGTAATAAATTCCACTTGGCCCATGTCGCGCTTCTGTCACTTTGCCCGATGTTTGGACGCCCGACTGCCCGAAGCAGCCTGCTATTGGTGCGAAACATAAGCTGCTCCTCGCCGTGAGGAAATTCGTAATCCCCGACGATGCTGGTTCCAACCGTTCAGCCCATTGGGAAAACACGCTCTGCCAGTACGAGCATTAACGATGGCAGTGATTGAACAGCCTGTACCGCAGCCCATCGAGACCAGTGCTGACCGGCGAAGTTGACGTCCTCGTCTGCGAGTTGTTAACGCATGCTCGTTCGATACATGCGCACCAGCTGGTGGCTCTGGGGGTTGCTAGATGCCATCCTTCCGCGCCAGACGGTGCCCGGGTAATTGTCAAACCTCGGAGTTACGATTTTTTCCCCAAGCGACTGCACGTCTGCCGTGACAGCCACCGAGAAGTATACTGAACCAGCCGACGCTATCGAGCGTGATTTCGCGCCCCCGCGTGCTAAACCTGATTTTCCGTCAGTAGCCGTCGCCTCGCAGCATAACCAACACAGTGCGCAGGATGATCTTCAGATCAAAAAGCAGCGACCAGTTTTCGATGTAGAAGAGATCGAGCTTCACCATCTCTTCGAAAGGCAAACGGTTTCTACCGGAGACTTGCCAGAGTCCCGTCAATCCAGGCTTCATGTCGAGACGTTTGCGGTGTCGCAGTTCGTAAGCTTCGACTTCGTAGGGAATCGGCGGGCGTGGACCAACAATAGTCATATCGCCGCGCAGCACGTTGAAGAGTTGCGGCACTTCATCCAGACTCAAGCGCCTCAGCACGCGGCCCACGCGCGTAATGCGCGGATCGTCACGCAGTTTATATGCAGGCCTTTTCGCGTCGCCGACATTCGCTTCCGCATGTCCGGCAATGAATTTTCGCTGGTATTCACGATGGATTTCGCTGTCGGCGTCGGTGCGCATGGTGCGAAACTTGTAAACGACAAAAATCCGCCCGTCCATCCCCACGCGTTCCTGCGCATAGAACACCCGGCCCTTCGAGTCGAATTTTATTAGCAACGCAACCAACAACCAGAAGGGTGAGAGCAGCGCGAGCGTAAGAGAAGCGATGACGATGTCGGAAATGCGCTTGATGCCGCGTGCGAAATCCGACAGTGGCTCGCAAAAGAGCCTGATCATCGGCAGGGCGCCAATTTGATCCACTTCAGTCTTACTCGGCAAACAATTGAAAAGGCTAGGCGCGATGCGAAATTCCACACCACGGCGCCGACCGCAACGCATCATCACGTCAAAGAGTGCATCTCCATCAACGTGTGAGTCCGCGATGATCACTTCATTCGCTTGAGACTCGCGAATCGCTTCCGGCAGGGCCGCGAGATCACCTATCACTGGGATTCCTTCGTACGTGGCCGGCGTGCCGTTGCTCAGCACACCGCTATCGACCGCGCCAATCACGCGATATCCAAGCGAAGGGCGTTCGCGCATCTCCTTAATGCAGAAGGCCGCTTCCGGCCCGCGACCGACAACCAAAGTCGGAATCAGATTAACGCCGCGCAATCTGAAGAACGTTTGCGCACCGCGCAGCAGCAGGCGTATCGAATAGAAGCTTCCTAGGGCGATTAAGAAATCCAGCACGAATATGCCACGAGCATATGAGAACGCTCGATAATGGAAACCACCACGATACAAGAATGCGGCTGCAACAATGAGCAGTGAGCCAATTGCTGTCGATTTGAAAACGCGTATGCCGTCCTCGAAAAAAGAGAACTCGCCACGGAGCCGGTAGAGATCGTAGTAACGCAGCGAGAGAACCCGTATGAGTACTACAAAAAGTACCAGCGCGCCGTAGGGAGCAAACCTTGCACTCCAACCGATAGTGTCTTCGCCGGTTTCTCGAAATATCCCACCGCCTTCACGTAGGTAGAATGCCGCGGCAAACGAGAGTGCGGCTATCAGTGCGTCAATCATCACGAGCGCCATTTTGATCGTCGGAATGACCCAGTGTGGGGCGCGCGAGGGCGCACGCACAATACTCGCGTCGACTGACAGATTTGTGATTTGGTCAACTCTCACTGACTTCATGACATCCAGGGAAACCGAACAGGATAAACAGGATTGACAGAATGCAATAACTGATCGTGTAAATCTTGTTCTTCCTCTCCAAATCTTACTTGGGATCGGATGAACACCGTAACTCTCGACCCGAGAGGTATAGAATAACAAAACTTCACACCGCAAGTATCAGATCAGCAACTTCCCCGGCCACATGTATCGCGCGGCGCGCATTTGCGGACACCTTCTTCTGTAGTGGCAAGGCGCGAATCTGCTCAGCCGAGGAAATTCTTTGCAACCTTCCTTGCTTTACAAGCTCCTCATCTATCGCCGCCCACTCGCCTAAGTAGATCGATGCTGCCGGAATGCCTAGAGCTGCGGCTTCACGATTCATTGTGCCGCCGGCACTTACTATCAGATCACTTTGCGCGATCAAATTTGCACCATCAATTGGTCCGAGCGGAAGGATTAGTTGAGAGTTGGCGCGTGTCCTGTAGGTTTTTCGTTGCGCATCATTGCGAGGCAAGAGAACCGTCTTTACGAGGGGCGTGGCCGAAAGATGATCAAGTAACTGATCGAACAATTCATTTTCAAAGCGGTGATAAAGTGCTTCGCTGGCAGGCGGACGGACAGTCACAAGCACGTCGCTAGCAGTGATACCCAGTTCACTAAGTTGCTTTGCGAACTCAGGATCGCTTTGAAAATCAGCGAGGTAGACGTCTTCCTTGAAGCCGTCATATCGCCTTATCTTTGCCGCCGTTGCGCCAAAGCGAGACAAGGCTGCTTGGGGAAACGCGCGCGGAACGATGATGCGCGACGCCAACCGAAAGGCCAGATGGTTTGCGGGTTGATGCTCATAATCCATCAGCGTCACGGCCCTCAATGACAAAGCGCGCGCCGCCAGGATTTGGGAATAGGAGTTATGACTCAGTGCCAAGTCAATGCTGCGTCCACGCGCCCAACGAGCGAGCCCCAACGCACGCTGCACCAGGTTGCCGGCTTTGCCTGAAAGTTTTGGGCCGCCGTGCTCCCCAATCACCTGAGGTGCAAAACCCGCGGCTTCAGCTAATGCAACCGTTTCAGCAAATGCGCGCGCGGTAAATACAATTTCATGATGGCGACGAATAAACTCATTTGCGAGCGAGCGAAAGAATGGCACGTGCGGTGAGTTTGCCAGATCAATCCAGATTCGCATTGACGAGAAAACGATGGTGAACTAACGGAACGAACTTAATTAGGGAATTACCGCAACCGCTTGCCGGCAAAACTGCCGCACCAACCCCGCGATCTGCATTACAGTCTCATTCGTGAGTTCGGCGTACAGGGGGAGCGAAAGCACCTCGCGACAAGAACGCTCCGTGTGCGGCAAGTCGCCGGCGCTGTATCCCAGCTTGCGGTAAGCTCGTTGCAGATGAACCGGGATCGGATAATGAACGCCCGTGCTTATGCCGGCCGCATGGAGATGGGCTCGCAACTGATCACGACGCTCGCTGAATAAGGGAAAGATGTGATGGACGGATTTGCCCCCAGACGGCTCTTTAAGCAGCCGCAAACCGACATCCGAAAGCTCTCGGCGGTAGACTTCTTGATGCTCGCGGCGCGCTCGGTTCCAATCGTCAAGATGCTTTAGCTTTACACCCAAAACTGCTCCCTGAATCGCTTCCATGCGATAGTTGTAACCAACACGCGCATGATAGTACTTTTCGCTTTGCCCCTGATCTCGCAGTTGCTTAATAACGTCGACGTATTTTTCGTTGTTAGTCACTACAGCGCCAGCTTCGCCATAGGCGCCGAGATTTTTCCCGGGATAAAAACTAAAACAGGCAAGATCGCCCATACTTCCGGCGCGCTGCCCTTTATATTCCGCGCCGTGGGCCTGCGCGGCATCTTCAATCACAATCAGATTATGTCGGTGCGCAATGTTGCTGATCGGATCCATTTCGGCGCAGCTTCCATAGAGGTGCACCGGCATGATCACCCTGGTCCGACGTGTAATCGCCTCTTCAATCTTCGCCGGATCGATGTTGCACGTAAGTGGATCGATGTCGACTAAAACAGGCGTGGCTCCGGTGTA
>DASWDX010000483.1:0-17246 GCA_036395055.1 Pyrinomonadaceae bacterium
CGGGAGATCGCTGAGATTCTGACGAACAAAGAAGTAATTGCCGTTGATCAGGACCAACAAGGATTACAAGGTCGCAGGGTTTGGCGCGAACGTGACCTTGAAGTTTGGGCAAAGCAACTGGCTGACGGTAGCCGCGCCGTCGCCCTGCTGAACCGTGGTACCGACGAAAGAGAGATAACCATCAAGTGGACCGATATTGGGTACCCGGAGAATCTACCGGCTTCTGTTCGCGACCTTTGGGCCAGAAAGAACCTGGGAAAGCGCACCGGGCGTTTTTCCGCGAAAGTTGTGAGTCATGGTGTGGTTTTGGTAAGGATCAAGCCGTGACGAGGACTTCACGAAAAGTGAAACTGAGCGGCTCTGCCGCAGCACAGTGCGGAAAGGCTTCGCCTTTCCGGGGTCGACGGTTTTATTCCTGAGGCTACGCCTCAGCAGGGAGGCGCAGCCTCCCGTAATAAAGAGCTGAGACGGTAAGGCAGAGCCTCACCGCACTGTGCGGCGGCAAAGCCGCTGACGCTTCTGGTTTGGCTGCCAAGACGATACAGCGCAAAAACAGCTCACTGCTGAGACGCAGAACTCAGTGAGGACACCGCAAAGCTAGTTTTCCGACAAGGATGAATGAAGGAGAAAAGAGAGGAAACCGAGTTGAGAGTACACGATGATCGGACCCGACGGCATTGGTTGCTTGCCTTAACACTAGTCGCTCTTCTCTGCAGTAGCGGCCGCCTCATGGCTCAGGTGCTCGGCGATCCAGTTGATGTCAGCCAGGACTTCCAGAAGATGGAGAATATTTACTTCATCGGCAGCAAGGTGTTGGACTTCAATTCGGAAACCGGTCAGGGCACGCTCGAATGGGACAGGTACATCAGGAGCACGACACTTTCATTCAATAAGATGGATGTCACTTTCGCGCGCGGCCGATCAACCGAGTTTCCGGGGACCGAATATGATCAGGATCCGAAATTACCTTTCTCCATTACCTTCGTGAGCCCGCGCACCATCAGGCTGCGGTTCAGTACGCGTTCCGCACCGCTGAGTGACGGATCTTCACTGATGCTCGCCGGCCCGGTGCCGAAGGATAAGTCCTGGAGAGTCGAACAGACTGACCAGGCGATCATCTACACTAGCGTGTTTGGCCAAGTGCGCATTATCAAACAGCCCTGGCACATAGAGTTCTACGACAAAACTGGTCACTTGTTGACGCGCACGCAGAACATCGGTGATCCCAATACCTTCATTACACCAATCCCTTTTTCGTTCGTGCGACGTGCAAGCGACCTGGGCCGCCGTATTGCGGCAACTTTTCAACTTCAGCACGACGAGAAGCTCTTTGGCTGCGGCGAGTCCTTCACAGGCTTGAATAAGCGCGGGCAACACATCGTCGAGGTCGCGCGCGACGGCATGGGTACCCAGAATGAGTACATGTACAAGCCGATCCCTTTCTTTCTCAGCAGCAACGGCTATGGCATGTTCGTGCACACCAGCGCGCCCGTGACGTTCGACTTCGGCAAATTCTATGACGCGCACAACGTTATTTATTCCGGCGACGAGAACCTGGACATCTTTGTTTTCCTTGGGGAGCCAAAAGATATTCTTTCTGAGTACACGGCGCTGACCGGTCGCAGTCCGGTGCCGCCGCTGTGGTCGTTCGGGTTTTGGATGAGTCGAATCACCTACAAATCCGAAGATGAAGTGCGCGACGTGGCAACAAAGCTCAGACAGCATAAGGTGCCGGCGGATGTAATTCACCTTGACACAGGTTGGTTTGAAACCGACTGGCGCAGCAACTATCAGTTTTCAACTTCGCGATTCCGCGATCCGGCAAAGATGATCGCCGACTTAAAGCAACAGGGTTTTCATATCAGCCTCTGGCAGTACACCTACTTCACCAGCAAGAACGAACTATTCAAAGAACTGGTCGACAAGGGCTATGAGGTGAAGAACGAAGGCGGCGCGCTGCCCTTCGAAGACGCCGTCGTCGATATGAGCAATCCCGAAGCAGTGAAGTGGTATCAGGGCAAACTGGCGAACCTGCTCAAGCTGGGTGTGGGCGCGATCAAGGCGGACTTTGGTGAAGGATCGCCGCTCACTGGGCAGTACGCTTCAGGCCGCACGGGCTGGTACGAGCACAACCTTTATCCGCTCCGTTACAACAAGGCCGTCGCTGACATAACCAAAGAAGTAAGTGGCGAAAACGTCATCTGGGCACGTAGCGCGTGGGCCGGCAGCCAGCGCTATCCACTGCACTGGGGTGGCGATGCCGAGAATACGAATTCAGCAATGGCTGCGGAACTCAGAGGCGGACTGTCATTTGGGATGTCGGGCTTCACCTACTGGAGCCACGACGTGGGCGGGTTCGTCGAGCGCGCACCCCGCGATCTTTATCGCCGCTGGCTCGCCTGGGGAGTGCTGACCTCACACACCCGCGCACACGGTGCGCCTCCACGCGAGCCCTGGGAATATGACGAGGCCTTGACCGAAGACTTTCGTCGTGCGTTGGGACTCAAATACTCGCTTATGCCTTACATCATGGCACAGGCAAAGGAATCTTCGGCGCACGGCTTCCCCATGCTGCGAACACTCTTCTTCGAATATCCGAGTGACCGCACATCGTGGACGATTGATGATGAGTACATGTTCGGCTCGAGCCTGCTGGTGGCTCCTATGTTTGACGAGGCTGCGACTCGAAAAGTTTATCTACCGCCCGGAGCCTGGATCGATTATCAAACCGGCAAGGTGTATCAGGGCGCGCAATGGCACGACATCGCAGCGGGCCAGATTCCGGTTGTGCTGCTGGTTAAGGAACATTCTGTCATACCACACATCAAGGTGGCCCAGAGCACCTCGGAGATGGATTGGAATAATGTCGAGCTGCGAGTCTTCAGCACCGACAACTCACCCGTTTCCGGACTGTTTGCGCTGCCCAATGCAGATCTGATAACGCTTAAGGTGGGTTCCGACCCGAGCGGTTTTACGCTTTATAACCTTCCGGTCGTCGGCAACGTTAAGTGGAAGGTTACTCTCGTACCGGTGAAATAAGGTTGGGATCAACAGCGAGCTATAACGCATGTATCTGGCGTGGTTCTGTCTTTCAGGTCCGAAGGACCGGTAGTAAGTAGCCACGTCCGTAAGGGCGTGGGGGCAGCGCCAACCATTGTCTTGAGCGCCGAAGGTGCGTCACAACTTGTACCGGCCCTACGGGCCTCCGACCATCGATGCTGCATATCCCCGCCCTTACAGGACGGGGCTATTAACTACCGGTCCTTCGGACCTAAGTCGTAGTTAAGTGCGGAGGATCGTTTGCGGACAGATCCTGTACCGAGATCAATGCGATGTCCATAACCAGACGAGACGCAATCAAGTTGTTGGCCGGAGCGGTTCCCGCTCTTAAAGCGGCGCAGGCCTTTGCCGGACATCAAACCGGGCCGCACATTGAATCCGGGCCGTTCAAAGCGACGCGCGAATCGCTTAAGGCTTATCGCATACCGGACTGGTACCGCGATGCGAAGTTCGGCATCTGGGCGCACTGGGGACCGCAGTCAGCCGCGGAGTACGGCGACTGGTACGCGCGAGGCATGTATCTCGAAGGTGAATGGCAATACAAACATCACGTCCAAACCTACGGCCATCCGTCGAAGTTTGGGTTCAAAGATGTGATCCAAACCTGGAAAGCTGACAAGTTCGACCCTGACTATCTCGTGGGACTCTACAAACAGGCAGGCGCGAAATATTTTGTCAGCATGGGCGTGCATCATGACAACTTCTGCCTCTGGAACTCGAAACACACGCGCTGGAACTCGGTCCGAATGGGACCGAAGAAAGATATCGTGGGACTGTTTCGGAAAGCGGCGCAGAAGCACGGACTGCGGTTTGGCGTGACCGAACATCTCTGGATCACTTACAAGTGGTTCTCTGTAAGTCACGGCGCCGATAAGTTGGGCGAGTATGCCGGCGTGCCCTATGACGGGGCCGATCCGAAATATGCTGACCTCTATCTCGATTGCCCGAAGATCTACAAAGATTTGCCCTGGGATGAAGAAGGCATTCCGGAATCGTGGAAGCGCACCTGGTTCCTCCGGATCAAGGATCTGATTGACCAGCATCAACCTGACTTTCTCTACAGTGATGGCTCATTGCCTTTCCAGCAATGGGGCCTGGATATGGTTACGCATTATTACAATCAGAACGCGCGGCGTCATAAGGGCAGAGTAGAAGGGGTTTACACGAGCAAACGTCCGGAGGACTGCGCGATCGGCACTTGCGCGCTGGATGTTGAGCGAGGAGTCGTGCAGAACATCTGGCCCAATCCCTGGCAGACGGATACCTGCATCGGCAACTGGCACTACCAGAGAGGAATTACTTACAAGTCGCCGAAGATCATCATTGATCTGCTGGTTGATGTTGTCAGCCGCAATGGGAATCTATTACTGAATTTTCCCCTGCCAAACAACGGCATGTTGGATGCTGAGGAATTGAAAATCCTTGCGGAGATCACTAAATGGATGGCCACGAACGGCACGGCGATCTACGCTACCCGGCCCTGGAAGATTTACGGCGCGGGCCCTAACACGCAGGCAACAACCGCCGACGCCAGGTTCAATGAGAACAAGCGCAAGGAACTAACGGCAGAAGATGTCAGGTTCACGACCAGGGGGCTTACGCTCTATGCGTTCATCATGGGATGGCCGCAAAAGCAAGCTGTGATTGTGCCACTCGCTACAAACGGCCAACATGTAGCCGGCAAGGTGCATAACGTGGAGTTGCTGGGCTATCAGGGAAAGCTGCAGTGGACGCAGGATGATTCAGGGCTGAAGATCCAGGTGCCGGCTGAGAAGCCCGGCTCGCATGCGTTTGCGTTCAAGATAGACGGGCTCGTTCTGCGATAATCGCTGAGTCGGACGTTTGCGGTTTAGCTTGGCTAAGTCTTGTCAGAACCAACTGCGTTAGCAGGCCGCCTCAGGGCGATATCCCCTGGAGCTGCAAATCCAATGTGCACCACTGAATGAGGAGCTTCTAAAAACATTATGACGAAGAGGATCAATCGCCGACATTTCATCGGGTCTTCCGCCCTCGCTGCCAGCGCCAGCATGTTCGCGCCGGCGATAATTGAAGCTTTGGGCAAGTGGCCTATAACTGCAATGGCAAACCCTGCTGTTCAGCAACCAATCTCTTCTTACGATGGGAAAGTTCGCGAACTGCTTTCCCGGATGACTCTTGAAGAAAAGATCGGCCAGATGACCCAGGTCGAACAGGACGCGCTTAAAGATATAAACGATATTGAAAAATACTCTCTGGGGTCGCTACTGAGCGGCGGCGATTCTGACCCCAAAGCCGGCAACAGTCTCGAGGCCTGGACTGACATGTACGACGGCTACCAGGCTCGCGCGCTAAAGACTCGCCTGGCTATTCCCATCCTCTACGGCGCAGACGCAGTACACGGGCATAACAACGTGCTGGGCGCCGTAATTTTCCCGCACAACATCGGCCTCGGTTGCACTCGAAATGCCAGGCTAGTGGAGAGCGCCGCACGTGTTACGTCGGAAGAAGTGCGCGCTACCGGCATCAATTGGACGTTTGCTCCCTGCGTCACTGTTCCTCGCGATGAAAGATGGGGCAGAACCTACGAAGGCTTCGGCGAAGCACCAGAGTTGGCGCGAACCCTTGGAGAGGCAGCTGTCAGAGGTTTGCAGCGCAACAATCTCAGTGATCCTTTGAGCGTCCTGGCCTGCGCCAAGCACTATGTTGGTGACGGCGGCACTATCTTTGGGACCGCGAGTTTTCTTAATCCCGACAAGAAGCGCCTGCTTGACCAGGGCGACACACAACTGAGCGAAGCTAAACTGAGAGAGATTCACCTGCAAGGCTATATCAGTACGGTTAAAGCCGGAGTGGGTTCCATCATGCCCTCGTATAACAGTTGGAATGGCGTGAAGGTCTCAGGCATAAAGAGGCTGCTCACGGACGTCTTGAAGCAGGAGCTCGGTTTCGAAGGTTTCCTGATATCTGACTACGCGGCAGTAGATCAGATAACCAAAGACTACAAGAGCGCGATCGAGCAATCGATCAATGCCGGAATGGATATGGTCATGGTGCCTCGCAAGTATGAAGAGTTCTTCAATCTGTTGCGCGAACTGGTCAGGGAAGGGAAGGTGCCAATGTCGCGGATAGATGATGCCGTCACGCGCATTCTGCGAGTCAAATTGGCTATGGGATTGATGGACAAGAGCCGGTCGCGACTGGCTGACAGACGTTTGCATAAGACGTTTGGCTCCGCTGAACATCGGCAGGTGGCCCGCGAGTGTGTGCGCCAATCACTGGTACTCCTCAAAAACGAAAAGAAGACGCTGCCGCTCTCAAAGAAAGTCGCGCATATTCATGTGGCAGGGAAAAACGCCGACGATATTGGCAATCAATGTGGCGGCTGGACCATCAAGTGGCAAGGCCAGAGTGGGGACGTTACAACGGGCGGGACTACCATTCTCAAGGCCATTCAAAATACAGTTTCGCCGGCAACGAAGGTTACGTTTTCCCGGGACGGTACCGGCGCCGTCGGAGCGGCCGTCGGCATTTTAGTGATCGGTGAAACACCATATGCCGAAGGCGTGGGGGACCGGGAGGACCTCGCGCTCGCCGCGGAGGATGTATCGGCCGTCAATACCATGAAGCAGGCAGGCATTCCGGTGGTAGTGGTGCTGCTCTCCGGCCGCCCGATGATCATCAACGACGCGTTGGAGCGGTGCGATGCTTTTGTCGCCGCGTGGCTGCCGGGAACTGAGGGCCAGGGCGTCGTGGACGTGCTTTTCGGCGATTACAAACCAACAGGCAAACTTTCATTTTCGTGGCCTCGGTCCATGGCGCAGATTCCGATTAACGTCGGCGACAAGAATTACGATCCACTTTTTAAGTACGGCTTCGGATTGACGTTCGATTAGGATCACGATCGCCCGGGGCATGATGTAGAGCAAAACCGCTAACTGCAAAGTCTCGAAATCTATGGTGGCCTGCACCAGTCCGTGCGCCACAAGTTTCGCAGGATCCGCCGATGAGACGTTCAATTCGTTTCGCTGTTGTTGTCTGTTTCGTCGTTGGTTTCTTGCCCAACGCCCTGGTTGCGCAGGAGCAGCAGTTTGCCCGGCTCGGCGATTTCAAGTTAGAGAGTGGCGAGGTCATTCGCGACTGCCGCATTGGTTATCGCACCTTTGGCAAGCTCAACGGTGACAAGTCGAACGCGATTCTCTTTCCCAGCTGGGCCGGCGGCACAAGCGAGCAAGCCAAGTCCAACTTTGGTCCGGGCAAGCTCATTGATACCGACAAATACTATGTCATTGCGGTGGATGCCCTGAGCAATGGCGTCTCTTCCTCACCGTCAAACAGCAGGCTGCAGCCACGCATGAGCTTTCCGAAGTTTACCTTTAGTGATCTGGTGAATACACAGCACGATCTCCTGATCAAGGTACTTCACTTAAGTCACTTAAAGGCAGTGATGGGGATCTCAATGGGAGGTATGCAGACTTTCCAGTGGCTGGTTTCTTATCCGGATTTCATGGACAAAGCTATTCCGATTGTCGGGTCGCCGCAGCTCGCGTCCTACGATCTCGTCCTATGGCAGGCGCAGATAGATGCGATTATGAATGATGTTGGGTGGAATGGCGGCAATTATCACAAGAACCCTGCGCGCGCGGCAGAATTTGAATTTGGCGCGCTGTTGTTGACTACGCCCGACAACTACAACAAGACAAAGACGCGCCTGCAAACCTTTGCAGATCTGGCCAGGGCAAACAAGACAGGCGGGTCCGACGCCAACGACAAGATCCGCCAGGCCCAGGCAATGATGGCGCTTGACGTGTCGCTGCCATTCCGCGGATCGATGGAACGCGCCGCGGCGCTAGTCAAGGCGAAGGTGCTCGTCATCGTCGCTCGTCTGGATCACACCGTGACACCTGGCCCGGCGTCAAACTTTGCCCACTTACTGCATGCTGATCTGCTCGAATTGGAAAGCGATTGCGGACACGGCGCACCGTTTTGCGAGATTCATAAAGTCGGGGCCGTCGTGGCGGAGTTTCTTGCGCGGTGAGGTCGACACCCTGTTACAGAACCGGGAGCGGTAGAGATTGTGTGAAAACTCTGCGGACAGATTTGGCGATCGGTTTCGACGCGTAGCGGCGGTATGAATTTAGCCCGGCGTTTCAACGCCGGGCAAAGGTTGACAGGATATTCGCGTCGCGCTAGCGATGCCTGAAATGCGCGGTTATCAGCCGTCGCTGACGCGACGAGGGCGAACGATTGCGCTGACCCGGCGTTGAAACGCCGGGCTAAATTCATACCGACGCTACGCGTCGAAGAAGGGAGCAGTGGTTACTTTGGACTTTTCACACAATCTCGGTGGCGACCGGATTGTAGAGTTAACTTCACCTGAGGGTTAAAACTATCTAACAGCCCCTTCAGGCCGATTATTACGTCCAGTGCGTTTAAGACAAACGATGAATCAACCAATGGACCGCAGGAACTTCATAAAGGATCTGGCAATCTCGTGCGCAGGCGGAACACTGGCTGTAAACACAGCTCTGGGCGCGAAAAGGTTTTCGTCCATTGTCGCTGATGACATCAATGCCAGTCGCATTCCTCGTTGGCGTGGATTCAATCTGCAGGGGCGCTTTTCCGCAACGGGACGTACGCAATCCGGCTCGGCATTTGATGAATTCGACTTTGCCACAATGGCTGAGTGGCGGTTCGACTTTGCCCGCCTGCCGCTTTCATATTGGGTCTGGGGCCGCAAAGATGACTGGTCGGTCATTAATGAAGAGCCCTTGAAAGAGATCGATCGCGCGGTTGACTTGGGCCGCCAGTATGGCCTCCATATCAACATCAATTTTCATCGTATACCCGGATACTGCATCAATAATCGTGAGTTGGAGCCGGCTGATCTTTTCTCGGGCACCAAAGCCCAGCGGGACAAAGCCCTGGACGCCGCAGTCTTCCATTGGAAAGCCTTCGCCAGACGGTATAAAGGCATTCCCAATCGCCGCCTGAGTTTCGATCTGATCAACGAGCCGCCCAAAATGAGATCGTACGAAGGCTATCTCGAGGAACGCTACGTGGAAATTGTGAAGGCGCTGGTCGCTGGTATCCGCGAGATTGATCCCCAACGCCTAATCGTTGCCGACGGCATCAACATCGGCCAGGCGCCGGTTATGGGAATAGCTGATCTGGGTTTGGTGCAAAGTACGCGCGGCTATTTACCAAAGGCAGTGAGTCACTACACCGCCACTTGGGTTCCCAAAGATGAATTCGAGAGTTTCAATCTTCCCACATGGCCGCTCAAGGACGATAAAGGAACAGTCTGGGACCGCGCGCGGCTGAAAAGCGAAAACATCGATCCATACAAACCATTGGTAGCGAAAGGCGTTCAAATACACGTCGGCGAATGGGGCTGCTTTAACAGGACTCCGCACGCCGTGGCACTGGCGTGGATGGAAGACTGCCTCTCGCTTTGGAAAGAAGCGGGTTGGGGATCTTCGATGTGGAATTTGCGCGGTTCGTTCGGCGTTATGGACAGCGAACGCCAGGACGTTCAATACGAAGACTTCAAAGGCCACAAGCTTGATCGGAAGATGCTGGAATTGTTGAAGCGGTATTAGCTGATTCGGCGAAGGGGAAGGAGATCCTTGCGCTGTGGCGAGGGACCGGGCTGGCTCGTCAGCGTCTCTGAGGCCCGAAGGGCCGGCATTTATTAGCCACGTCCGTGATGGCGTGGATCAAAAGACGAGCGCCGAAGGTGCGGAACAATCGTTGGCGCAAAGGAAATATCGGCCTTCGGGGCCTCAAGTGATTATGGGCGCTTTCTTCCACGCCCTCACGGGCATGGCTACTGAATACCGGACCGTTCGGGCCTAATGAGGAGATCAAAACTAATGGGTAATGTTCGGACGGTCTTGAAGAAACGTCCGCAGTTGCTGGCATTGATAACTGCGTCGGTGTTCTCTTTTACGGCCCTTCTGCCCGGGAGCTACGTTCAGGCGCAAGCTAGCGGGACATTTGAAGCAGCGTTGGTGCTTCACTCCGATCAGTCTAGAGGCACGATCAATCGAAACCTTTACGGCCAATTTGCAGAACATCTCGGACGAGTGATTTACGACGGCATCTGGGTCGGTGAAGACTCGCCAATTCCGAACACACGCGGTATCCGTAACGACATCATCGTCGCTCTGAAGAAACTAAATATCCCCGTTTTGCGTTGGCCGGGCGGCTGCTTCGCGGACGAGTACCATTGGCGTGACGGCGTCGGCCCTCGCGACAAGCGCCCCAGGAGGGTCAATACCTGGTGGGGCAACGTCATCGAGACAAACGCCTTTGGAACGCACGAGTTCATGGACTTGTGCGAACTGATCGGCGCCGACGCTTATGTGGGTGGCAACGTAGCCAGCGGCACGCCTCAGGAGATGGAGGAATGGATTGAATACATGACGTCCGACTCCAATTCCACCTTGGCCAACCTCCGCCGCCAGAACGGGCGAGAAAAGCCGTGGAAGCTGCCTTACTTCGCGGTTGGCAATGAGAACTGGGGCTGCGGCGGAAATATGCGCCCTGAGTACTACGCCGACGTGTATAAGCGCTACGCTACCTTCGTCAAGGACTACTCCGGCAACCACGTGCAGAGAATTGCCAGCGGCGCCAGCGACAAAAACTACGGCTGGACGGAAGTGCTAATGTCCCAGGCCGGAACGCACCTGCAGGGTCTGTCCCTGCATTACTACACCTTGCCGACCGGCGACTGGAATAAGAAGGGATCGGCCACGCAGTTTGCAGAGGACGCTTGGCACTCGACAATGGCGCGCACGCTGCAGATGGATGAGTTCATTCAGAAGCACAGCGCAATTATGGATAAGTACGATCCGCAAAAGCGCGTCGGATTAATGGTGGACGAGTGGGGTACCTGGTATGACTCGGAGCCGGGCACAAACCCTGGGATGCTGTACCAGCAGAATAGCATGCGAGACGCAATCGTTGCCGGCATCAATCTGAACATCTTCAACCAGCACTCAGATCGCGTGCAGATGGCCAACATTGCTCAGATGGTCAACGTGCTGCAATCGATGATCCTGACCAATAAGGAGAAGATGATCCTCACGCCAACTTACCATGTTTTCGAGATGTACAAGGTCCACCAGGGGGCAACGCTGATACCGCTGGACGTGACTGCGCCGGAGTATACCTTCTCTGGAACATCATCAGGGGCATCCGTTCCTTCCGTGCATGCATCAGCGTCGCGCGATAAGGCCGGGAAACTTCATATCTCAATAGTGAACCTCGACCCGAATCGCTCGGCCCGGATCTCAATTAGAATAAGCGGCCCGGCGGCGGCGAACGTCACAGGCCGCATTCTGACTGCGCCGGCAATGAACACAGTGAACACTTTTGACAATCCTGATGCGGTCAGTCCAGCGCCATTACGCGACCTCAAGGTTCAGAGTAATCAAGTCGGGCTAACTCTGCCTTCGAAGTCGGTCGTTGTATTAGAGATGTCTTGATGGGAACTTATAGCTGACAAATTACTGAATGCAGAGAAAGTAGAGACCTGTTCAAACTGACCCACTACCTGCCAATGCCATACCTCTCAGGCGCTGCAATCGCGGCGCTAACAATTCTGTTCTTGCTGTTCTCGGAGTCTACGCAACACGCGCAGCGGTCGGCGCTGCAATTGAACGAGCGGGAGTATTTCGAAATGCCGGGGCTCAGCGTGATGGCCTTTCAGGATATTTACCCCGAAGGACATCAGAGTGGCGTCGTCATTATCCAAAACGGAGTGAGGGTCTCCACCAATGGTGATTTGCGTTTGGATCCCACTCCAGGCCAATGGCAGCCCATTCCCAAACAGGACAAACGAGTTGTCGACAAACAGGCGAACGAAATCACTACCTGGCTTTCCTATCCCGACCCCAGCCGCAATCGCAAAGGATTCAATCCGATTGATTATCCGGACTTGAACCTTTCCTACCAAATTCATGTGCGCGGGGAAGGCCAGAGCGTGCGCATCGTCGTCGATTTGGATCGTCCTTTACCCGCCAAATTTGTCGGCAAAGTCGGTTTTAACTTCGAACTCTATCCTGCAGCGTTGTTTGGCAAGAGCTGGTACCTGGGCGGGGAATCAGGCATTTTCCCGCGCCAGCCGAACGGACCCGACATTCAGGACAGGGATGGAGAGATCCAACCTGTCCCAATGGCCATCGGCCGGCGTCTTTCCGTTGCGCCGGAAGTAGCAGCGCAGCAACTGCTCATCGAGAGCCGCAAGGCTGATCTGCAGTTGCTCGATGGGCGAAACAAACACAATAATGGCTGGTTTGTTGTTCGTTCATTAATCCCGGCAGGCGCTGACAAGTCGGCGATTGAATGGCTCGTCACTCCGCATGCCATTGCTGACTGGAAATATCAGCCGGTGGTCCACGTTTCGCAGGTGGGTTATCACCCGCACCAGCGAAAGATTGCCATCGTTGAATTGGATAACTCTGATGCCGCGCAGGATCCTGTTCACCTGAAGCGCATATCGGAAGATGGGGGCTTCGAAGAGGTAGTCTCCGGCAAGCCGACCGCCTGGGGAAAGTTTCTCCGTTACAAGTATCTGCAATTCGATTTCACGCCAATCACCAGATCGGGCATGTACGTGGCAGAGTATCGCAACTTCCGCAGTCAACCGTTTCAAATCTCGCCGGACGTTTACAAGCGGGGCATCTGGCAGCCGGTAATCGAATACTTTCTTCCGGTGCAGATGTGCCACATGCGAGTCGAGGAGCAATACCGCGTCTGGCATGGCGCTTGTCATCTGGATGATGCACGAATGGCTCCCGTCAACTACAACCACTTCGACGGCTATCTGCAGGGCGCTTCCACGCTTAACCAACGGAAGTCTGGTGAGACTGTGCCAGGGCTGAACGTGGGCGGTTGGCACGATGCCGGCGACGACGATCTGCGGATCGAATCGCAGGCGGATGAAGTTTCGATCCTGGCAAGCGCCTATGAAGCGTTCGGTGTTAACTACGATGACACGACCATTGATGAAGGCAAACGACTCGTCAAGATCCATCAGCCCGATGGCAAGCCCGATGTGCTGCAACAGGTCGAGCACGGAGTGCTGAGCATTCTCGGAAGTTACCGCGGGATGGGACGACTGTATCGGGGAATCATTGTGCCCACACTGCAGCAGTACGTGCTGCTGGGCGAAGAAACCAACTCCACCGACAATCTGTTTCATGATGCAACTCTTAAAGCAGACGAGCGAAATGCCACGCACTCGGGAAAAGGCGATGACCGCCTGGTATTCACTGAGCAGAATCCGATACACGAGTACAAAGGAATTGCAGCGTTGGCAATCGCCGGTCGAGTGCTCAAAGGATTGAACCCCGGTTTGGCAAAAGAGAGTGTCGCCACTGCGGAAGCACTTTGGAAACACGACCGCGATGCGACTAAAGGGTTCAATGAGAAGATCGTCGCGGCGGTCGAACTTTGGCTGACAACAAAGAAGCCCGAGTATGGACAAGTGCTACTGGATAACCGCAAGGAGATTCTCGCTCATGTCGAACAAGTGGGCTGGTCCGTCGGCAAGGTGCTGGATCTGATCAAGGACAAAACCTTTGTCGATGAAATCCGCGGCGCAGTCTCGCAGAGTTTTGCCAAGACCGTGGAAAAGCAGAAAGCAACGCCTTTCGGCGTACCCTATCGACCGGTCATCTGGGGCGCTGGTTGGGATATTCAGCGGTTTGGCGTGGACCAGTATTTCCTGCATCGAGCTTTTCCGAACATCGTTAGTGCGGAGTACCTGCTCAACGCCTTGAATTTTGTGTTGGGAGTTCATCCAGGGGAAAACACCGCCTCGTTTGCATCAGGAGTCGGCTCGCGTTCGATGACGATTGCCTATGGCATCAACCGGGCGGACTGGTCTTATATACCTGGAGGAGTCGCTTCCGGAACGGCGCTGATCCGCCCTGATTTTCCGGAACTCAAAGACTTCCCTTATCTTTGGCAACAGGGCGAGTATGTGCTGGGCGGGGGCTCATCCAACTACATGTTTCTGGTGCTGGCGGCCGATCAAGTGCTCAACGGCAACAAGCGGGTGGGTCTGGCTGCGCAGTTGCTCATGGGACCGCCGCAAGTCTCTAAGGCCGTGGTGTGAATGAGAGGCCCAAAAGCAAACTGCACCACAACAGGAGTCCCATGCAAAGCAAGAAACGGTTACCCGCGCGATTGATCCTGGTGTTGATGCTGATATGCACTTCTTGCGCGCGCGGAGCAGCGCAGGAGACGACGACCACTTCAACCAGCAAGCCTGCGCCAATTACTTACCTTGCGCCAACCAAAGCTAACTACCTCAAGCTGGCTGACGAGATGGAAATGACATTGCGCCGAGACGTACTCGGCGTGTGGTTTCCACGAACCGTCGACAACCTGAACGGTGGCTTCTATTCCAACTTCACGCGCGACTGGCAGCGCACCCGGAGCGAAGGAAAGTTTTCGGTCTTCCAGGGACGCATCACTTGGCTGGCGGCCCAGATTGTAATGCAGCGCCCGGACTTGAGAGATCAATTTCTACCGATCGTCTCGCACGGAGTGGACTATCTCGGCAATGTCATGTGGGACAGACAGTACGGTGGGTTCTTTTGGGGCCTCGATGACGAGGGACAGATCACACCCCGCTACACCGATGGCAAGCATCTATACGGAATAAGTTTTGGTCTTTATGGTGCTGCGGCGGCATATCAGGCGACGCACAATCCGAAAGCGCTGGAACTGGCAAAGTCATCTTTTCGCTGGATGGATGAACACGCCCATGATGCGAAGAACGGCGGATACTTCGAGTGGCTGACGCGTGACGGCAAGGTGGTCCATGCCAGAGGTGGCACCGGCCGAGTTGAGACGATTCCGCTGGCCGGGTTTCCGCTGGGCTACAAGTCGATGAACACGCACATTCACCTGTTGGAATCATTCGCGCAACTCTATGAAGTGTGGCCAGACGAGACGCTGCGGGGGCGATTGGCAGAGTTGCTCGCGGTCGTGCGCGACAAAATCTGCGTCGAGCCGGGAGTGATGAATCTCTACTTCACCACTGACTGGCGAGCATTCCCGGATCACGATTCTTACGGCCACGACATTGAGACTGCCTATCTTCTGCTTGAAGCGGAGGAGGTATTGGGCCACGGCCACGATCTGAAGACTGAGCGGATGGCGAAGATGCTGGTGGACCACGCGCTGGCTTACGGTTGGGACGAGACCTATGGCGGTTTCTATCGTGAAGGCACGACTATGGGCCAGCCTGAAGATCTGCGCAAAGAGTGGTGGGTGGAGATGGAGGGCCTCAATGCACTACTGTTGATGCATGATGAGCATGGAAGCGCCACGGACGTTTACTTCAAAGCGTTCCAGCAACAATGGCAGTTCATCAGAGACCGCCAGGTCGATCACAAGTTCTGCGGACTATATGACACTGTCGAACGCGACGGCACCGCACAGGACCACACTAAGGCTCGGATTTGGAAAGAGGCCTATCACGACGGGCGGGCGCTCCTGAATGTTACTGCCAGATTGAAGAAGTTGGCGAGCGTCGTGAAATGAGCACACGATTTAGTGCGGCACGCACCAGTGAAAATTGGCCAGCCTGCACGTATACGAAATTTGTTGCGTAAACCCAACAAGAGCTTCATGGCCCTAATTGATCGCGAGCTTCAACGCGCAAGGAATCCCAAGCGAGGGGAATTCGATCCTTCATCGGTAAGTATGAATTGGGCGCTCGAAGGAGTCGATCTTTGGTACACACGCACATAATCGACGAGCATCGTTTGCGGGAACACTGTTGTTGCGTCGGGGCTGCCGGGCCAATTTCCGCCGACCGCCAGGTTCATCAAGATGAAAAACGGATGGTTGTAGACCCACGTCTTTCCGGAGGGAAGATCGGCAGGCACACGGGTCTTGTAGAGAATACCATCGCAATAAAAGCGGACCACGCTGGGTTCCCATTCGACGGCGAACGTGTGAAAGGAGTCCGCAAAGCGTTGGTTATTCGGCAGCGAGTAAGACGAGCCGAGTCCGCCTCCACCGGAATATCCCGGCCCGTGAATCGTGCCGTGGATGATCGAAGGCTCCTTACCGATGTTTTCCATGATGTCGACCTCGCCGCACTGGGGCCATCCTACCGTATCGATGTCGTTACCCAGCATCCAGAAAGCGGGCCAGATTCCCTGGCCATAGGGCAGCTTGATGCGTGCCTCAATGCGGCCATATTGCGGCGAGAATTTGTTCTTCGTGATCAATCGCGCCGAGGTGTATTCGCGCGTTACCTTGTCTGATCCGGTGTAATGCTCCTTGATCGCCTTGATGACCAGCAAGCCGCCTGACTGGTAAGAGTTTTCCGGACGAGCGGTGTAGTACTCGAGCTCGTCGTTTCCCCAGCCCCCGCCACCGACTTCCCGCGTCCATTTGGTTGAGTCGACCGCAGCCGCGCCTGGGCCACTAAACTCATCGCTCCAAACTAAACTCCAGACGGCAGGAGTGGCAGCTCTAACTGCAATTGATGGCGACAAGCCACCGCTCACAAAGAGCATCAAGCAGATCACCGGCAACATGGCGAGAAGAAGTCTCACCCAAAAATATCTGCTGGAGAAGGGAATTGGCTCGATCACCATGAAGAGCATCCGGGCAGTCTCCCTCCTTTTACAGTGGCCGTAGGCGATGATTATCTTCCGGCGAAGGCGTGCACGCAATCATCCTCGCTCCCAGGTGGTGTCTTAATTTCGCTTCTCTGTGTAACCTCCGTGTCCTTTGTGTCTCTGTGGTGAGTGATTGTGGAGCGTTTATTCACCACGGAGCAGGCACAGAGAACACAAAGGTTGCACAGAGGAGATCTCAAACTAAGACACTGCTCGCTCCCACGAAGCTGGCGAAATGGATCAAATCCCTTTGGCTATGACCAATCACTGCTTACTCGGACTAGTTGAGAGATTTATCAAACATTCCTTTCGTTTCCAGTGCCGGATGTGCGATTGTGGGCAACCTTGAATGCTAACCAAGTCAGATGATCGCGGCCCTAACGCGCATAAAATTGCCTTAGCCGAACATTGAACGAAACAGGAGAAGCCTTGGCTATCACATCGGTGACACGACGGCGCGACCTGACTGTCTTTGGCGTCGCGGGCCTTTTGATCGTGCTCGTCATGCAGTTGGCCCTTTCAGTCAGGCAGGAATCCCAAACCTGGGATGAGGGC
>DASWDX010000484.1:0-8111 GCA_036395055.1 Pyrinomonadaceae bacterium
TTTGTCAAACCAGTCGATGATTCGGTTCAGGTAATCCACCTGGTTGGCATAGCCCCAAGTACCCTGCCAATGTCCTTCTCCTTCGTATTTTGCGTACTCCACTTCTTTCCCCAAACGGCGCAATCCAACAAAAATTTCATCGGCGAGAAATGAGGGGACAGCATTATCTTCTGCTCCATGCACGAGTAAGAGGGGGGTTTGCACTCTATCCAGGTAGAACAATGGAGAGTTCTCAATGTACCTGTTTGGAAACTGCCACGGTGGCCCTCCCATCCCGGTGGTCTCCTCTTGATGTGCAACTCCCCAAGACGAGCTGTCTGTGCTCATCTGACCATAGAATCCAATTCTGTTCCCCCAGCCAGCTTCACACACCGCGGCTTTGAATCGCGTGGTCTGCACGATCAAGGAAAGAGTGCCGTACCCGCCATTACTGTGTCCGATCACCCCAAGTCTCTCTGGGTCAGCGATCCCAAGTTCAACGAGCTTAGAAACACCAGGCAGGACAGTTTTTGCGACGCTCTCCATCGGCGTCACCTTTGAACTGGGAGAGTCCGGCAAGAGAACTGCGTACCCACGCGTAGCCAGTAACTGCATATTGTCAATGCCAACTCCGAAGGGGCTTAATCCAAAGTTGTTAACATAATTCGAAAGATTTTGAGTAGGATATATCTTCACAACCAAAGGATACCGTGCTCCTTCTTGATAGTTCGCTGGAAGTAATAACGCACCGCGCAGGGTTTCGCCATCAGAACCTTGCCACTCCACCACCCGGCTCGAACCCATTTCGTATCTATCAAGCTTCGGGTTGATATGAGTTACTTGTTTGGGATCCTTAAAATTAACACCAGTCAGCCATACCTCGGCACAATGCCCCGCATCCTCGGCAACAAAAATGACTTGCTTCCCGTCGCTAGATACGTCAATACTGTGAATCGGGATGGCCCCATAGCTTTTTTTCTCCTCTATTAGCCTTGAAAGCTTCCCCGTGGTTAAATCGATTTGGTAGAATCCTTGCTGTTTTGTCTGTTCATCTCGCGTAGCGACGATCATCGAACGCCCACTGTCCGGCGACCATAAGCGACCTCCTTCTCGAGGTGCGACCGCCTCTATGATCTTCTTGTTGGGTATAAGCGTTATCGCTTCCGCTTTGGGTTCGCTCACGGTGACTTTCCAAATCGAATCCGAGCTAAGCAGATAAATGTGTTCTCCAGTTGACCCCCACAGTGGTGAGCGATACCCGTTGCTAAAATACGGGTGAGGAGTCGCCGTAGCATTACGAGGCTCACCGCCGTCGACAGGCACGATAAAGCAGTCGCCTTTTACTGACTTGCCCGTGCCAGATGTAAGGTAACTCAGCATCTTCCCATTAGGAGACCAGCTTACCGTCACCCCGTAATAATCAAGTTGAATGTTAGGAGCAACAACTCGCGTGTGACCGTCACCGAGAGACACCAGCACAAGGTCGTATACCCGCTGCTGAGATTGTGGAGATTCAAAACCCTTTGTCGTGGTGAACGCGACATTACTGCCATCGGGCGAAAAGTCATACCAGGCCGGATTAAACCCTGTGGCGATTCGTTGCAGCTTTCCCGTTGCCGACTCGATTAGCGCAAGATCGGCCCTACGACTACTAGTAGAGGTTTCCTTACCAAACTGTTCCTTATCTAAAGCCAGACTTGCGGATGAACGATAGACCAAGACGGTCGGACCGTTTGTCGGACTTTTCATCATTTGCTGCGGAGAGACGATTGCATCCCGCGCAGCTTCGATCGTCATCCCCTCCGGCAGTATTTTCACCAGGATTCTTCGGCTATCAGGACTCCATCGCGCCACTTCAAAAGTGTAATAGGGATGGATAGTCTTATCCGATACTTGCCACAATCTACCGGTTAATTTCTCCCACACCCAGAGACGTGCTGCTCCGCTACGGTCAGAGTAAAAGGCTAAGTGATTCCCGTCGGGAGACCAAACCGGAGACCAATTCGTTCCTGTGCCTTCGGTCAGGTTTTTCGATTCTCCGGATTGTGTAGTGGTCACCCAGATGTCACATCCTAATATCCCTTTGTTGACTCCGGTGGGCGTAAAGTAGACGTGGGTGTAGCCCTCTTTGGGTTTCTCCTTCCGCCGGTCATCTTGGAGCGTGTAAGCCAACCATTTTCCGTCGGGCGAGAGGTCTAAAGGCGTTTCAGGTGGGAGATGCAGAGCGGCCAAAACCTCCTCGACCGCCAGAGGTGCCTGACTCGGCCGCGCTCGTGTCTCTACAATTTGTAAACTCAATATACAAAGGAGAATGGGTGGTAACTTCATTTTCACCATCTGCTCCTAATAGCAACTTGCTAAGTCAAGATCACTAAAACTGGATTTTCACCGCCAGTTGAATTGAGCGCGGCCCTCCTATTTGATAAAGAGGATTCAAGCCTGCACCGCCACCACTAGAAACACTTCTCCCAAACATCGAGATTGATTGCCCAAATAATGCATTCGGGAGAAAGTTGCCCTGAAAATTGCTAGGATCTCCGAAGTTGGGGTGGTTGAAGACGTTGAAGAACTCCGCCCGGAATTGCAGGTTTAATCTCTCTCTCAGTTTAAACTGTCGCCGGAGTGCCAAATCCGCCTGCCAGATGGAAAACCCACGTAGAGCGTTCCGACCTAGATTCCCCTGTAGGCCAATCGGTGGAGTGCAGAACGCACCTCTTGCATTTGTCGGCGTTATCGGACGACACACAGCAGCCGCAACCTGAGCGGCCGTGGGAGCACTGTTATTGATTCTTCTTCCTCCGGGCGCCGTTGGGTCGTTGATATAGAGTGGCACTCCTTGAATGAGATTTGGTCTGATGTTAAAAAAACCGGTCGGCAGAACTACCTGGGTTGCAATGACATTCACTGGAGCAGCTGATCGCGCGATCAGAATTGTATCGAGTGACCACCCGCCCAGCACTGCTCGCCCTAATGCATTGGAAGATAAAGTCGGGATGTTGTAAGTGATGGCTGATGAGAATGAGTGACGAATGTCGAAATCTGATGAGGCTCGTCCGGGATCAAATCCCGCGGTGTTTGTGTCCCCACTAGCCTCATCAATTGAATGCGACCACGTATAGGAAGCTAAAGCTTGCAAGCCGTTTGAAAGTCGACGCTGAAACTGAAGCTGCATCGCATGGTAGTCAGACGTGGCCGTATCTCTTATTAAAATGACGGCATTGCTGAAATTCGGATTTGGTCCGAAGAAGACATCCTGACGGATGAGACGACGACCCACGGCTGCCACGTAGGAAGCAGAAACGGTCTGACTCGAGCCGATCGACTGTTCCACGGAGAGGTTCCACTGGAAAATGCGCGGTAGTTTTAGATTTGGGTCGAATCCCGTGACAATGCCGGTAACGGGAAGATTCGTTGTGAACGGCGCGGGCATAGCCGAAGCTTCATCTAAGGGGAACGGCACGTTCGTCAGTCGTTTATTTGTTAGATAAGGAAATGTATTAAGAATTCCACCGGCTGCGGCATTCCCGAGATCATAGAAGATACCGAAGCCTCCGCGCAACATCGTCTCCCGGCCCTGCTTCTGAAACAATTGATAAGCCACACCAATACGCGGCGCAAAATTGTTGTAAGTGGTTTTGTAGAGAGGCGTGCCTCGCGGAGCAAATGCCAGAGTGGCAGGGTTATCTACCCCCGTTAGAGCAAATGGAGGGTCGGCATTAGTGACTGAGGGTGGAGGATTTAGCTCCCAGCGCAGACCGTAGGTTAGAGTCAGGCGAGGCGTGACCTTCCATATGTCTTGCCCGTAGGCAGAAAAGTTATCGAAGATATAGCCAAGGTTAGGGCGGAGCTGAAGAATCGAAACGGATGACACATTCCCCAAAAGTAAGGGTGCGACGGTCGGTGATGAGGACAGCTGGTCGTAAGTCCTTCCGCCCCGAACTGGAGCAATGCGACGATAGTCAATGCCGAACTTCAATTGATGCGAGCCTGCAATAAACGAAAGGTTATCTACCAGGTTAAACTGCTCCTGCGAGTTCTTCTGAAGCTGCCCAGCCCTGAAATTTGTCCCAGTTCCGTTGAAGACGAAAAAACCAAACGACGCATTTTGCCGCGATACGAAGGAAGGGAATAGCAGAGAGTCAGAGGGTGGGGCAGCCCCGCCGAAATTATCGATTGCCAGAAAAGTATTCGTTCTTGTCTTGCTATAATTAAAACGAAGATCATTGCTGACGCTCGGCGTGAAGGTCTGTGTTGAGCTTAATGTTAGTGTCTGAGTGTTGAACTTTGTCTGTGCCACGGTGCTAAGGCTATTGCTACTTACACCACCCCGCTCATCAATCCCGGAGGGAGCGTAATTGTACCTACCGAAAACCGTCACTCGGTCATTAAGAGTGTGATCCACCCGGATGCTCGTCGCATCTAGCGTCGAGGGGTTGGAGAAGCTGGCGGCGAACTCCGCCAACCCGTTCGGTACGCCGCCGACCACTCGGTTCGGCCCGTTCGGAATCGGGAAAGCGTTCAAGTAAGGTTGAATTGCTGCGGGAGCCGCACTCTGCCCGGCTCCACAACTGCCGAGGCCTCGCAAACACAGGGTGGGAACATCCGTGATCCGGGTTAGAGGCTGTCGCAACCGCAGCCCCTCATAGGAAAAGAAGAAGAAGGTGCGGTTTTCACCGTCGTAAAGAGCAGGACCGCCTTCACCGAAGCGCGGCAGGTAAAGCGGACCACCCAGCACGCCGCCGAAATCATTCTGCCGGAGGGCCGGTTTGGGCAGCCCTCGGCTATTGGCAAACCAGTCATTAGCGTCCAGAGCATCATTGCGAAAATATTCAAACAGAGTGCCGCTGAATTGGTTCGTCCCTGAGCGGGTGACGATTTGCACCTGTCCGCCGGGAGTCCGTCCGAACTCCGGAGCATAGGTCGAGGTCAACACTCTAAATTCTTGTAGAGCATCGACCGAGACCAGGCTGTTCGTGCCGCCCGCAGCGCTCAGTGCCAGTGACGAGCCGCCTGACTGGAAAAGACTGGTACTAATTGAGACACCGATGTTAGCGCTCACCCCGTCCACCGTGAAGTAGTTGGCATTCGGACGCTGTCCGTTGACACTGAACTGTCCTGATTCTTCGGCAGACGCTCTTGTTAAAACTGTCCCCGGGGTCAGCGTAATCAGCGACTGAAAGCTGCGCCCATTAAGCGGCAGATTCTCGACGAACTGACGATCCACGACCGTCCCCACTGTCGGCGATTCATTAATCAGCGGCGCTTCGCTCTTCACATCGACAGTCGCGCCGACCGCTCCAACCTTCAATTCGATGTTTAGTGATACATTGGCATTGACGTTAAGAACCACATCCTTGATCTCAGCTGGGGTGAACCCCTGGTTTTCGACCAATACCGTATAAGTACTCGGCGGAAGCAGTGGGATAGTGAAGGCGCCAGAGCCGCTTGTGGTTGCTTGTCTTTTCAGTCCGGTCCCATTGTTCGTCACTGTGACCTGCGCGCCAACGACCGCAGCACTATTTGGATCTGTAACCGTACCGCTGAGCGTTGCGCTAGTGGACTGCGCTGACGTAAAGGCAACAGGTAAAAGACAGAGGGCAAAAAGCAGACAACAGCGGACGAATAACAATTGGAGCCGACAGGAAGTCATGGTTTTGTCCTTTTCCAAGTAGTTTTCAGTTTTGGTTTTCACTTCTCGCAAACCGACAGCCTAACGCTGAACGCTGATTACTTGCTGAGCGCAATTCTCGCCGCTGTTGCTTCGGCGTTCTTCAACGCTTGCCAGAATTGCGGCGCCTTGATGACCGTTGTCATCGCTCCGCCAGATGAAGATGTGAATGCCGAGCGGATTACTCGGTCATTCGACGAGCCCAATTCGAAGAGTTCCTCGACGGTGCGAGCCAACTCGTTCGTATCGGCAATTCCTGCTCCCTCCGCGGAAGCTCCGGCGGTGGACTGCCCTGGGAAGAAGACGGGCTGTAGTTCTCGCCGCAACGATTGCGTAGTCTGCTGGTACGAGCGTGCATGCGTGCGGATCAGCTTGAACCATTTGGCCCGCGCCTCCGGCGTGAGCCCGCGCTGCTCTTCGGGCGAGAACTGATTGAGCAAACGCTTCATCGCCCAGAGGTGGTCCATCCCTTGATTCGAAAGACCAACCATTCGCGCCGCGAACCGGCGCACAGCTTCATCCGTATTGCCACCCTCGCGCGCGAAGTAGGCTCGCAGCTCCGGTTCGGCCGCCATCGCATTGCCTGCAATTTGCACTGCTCGTGTGCTTGGAGACGGATTAGGGGTATTGGTTTGTTTCGCAACAGCCTCCGCTACCGTCTGGATCTCAACGCGGACCGCTGGATTGTTCCTGATTGGAGCCAGCGCATTGAGGATCTCCGTTTTGCGTTGCTCGGTCTCGACAATGCCGCTGACTTGAAGTGTTCCTTCCAGAGTTCTCTTGACGCTGACCTGCTCACCAAGGTCGGCTCCCACCTGGTTCAATAACTGGAGCGCCTCTACCTCCAGGTCGGCAGTAGCAGGCGGAATCGTTACCAGCGGGACGTTGATTGGGCTCAGCTTAGCCAGCGGAGAAGATGAAGGACTCATTTGAGGTGAAGCTTTTGGGGTGGGCGCTAAGGCAACCGTCTCGTTAGCAAAGATCTTCGGATCAACTTGAGCGAGGTTCAATACCTCTGAAAGATCTTCAGTCAATTCGTAGATGTGGTGTACATCTTCAGCCCGCACACTCAAGCGCAGCGTGGACGGCTGCCAGTCTTTCGCTCGCACGATAAAGACCGCATCCGCTATCTGACCCACCTTCACCTGCGCTGCCGGCACGGTATGAAGCGTTACCGCATCGACACCTCCAGGTAGTTTGGAACGAGTGACTTCATCTCGTTGGTGCTGGAGCGTGTTGTGCCATG
This sequence comes from Pyrinomonadaceae bacterium, assembly GCA_036395055.1. Taxonomy (GTDB): domain Bacteria; phylum Acidobacteriota; class Blastocatellia; order Pyrinomonadales; family Pyrinomonadaceae; genus PSRF01. The sequence continues at coordinate 6,894 of DASWDX010000484.1, forward strand.
ACTGATAAGAAACCGCAGACAGCGGGCGTTGCGGATCCATGTGATTGGTCGACAGCACTTGCGCAAGATCGTCAATGACCTGATTGCGAGAGGATTGTGATGAAGTGACCCTGCCGACGTTGCCCGAGAAAGACACAGCTTGGTTGCCGTCAACTGTAAACTCTCGAACGCGCGCATTCTTGGTGTCATTCCAAATCTCCAACGTCGCCGAGGCCTCGCTTACCGACGCTTGGTCTATGCGCCGTATCCGCAACCGCTGATGGACCACAGGCTCAGCAGTGGTGCGAAGCCTTGCGTCTTGAGCTTCAGTCACATTTCGCAATAGCTCACTGGCTGAGACTGTCGGCTCACGCTTGAAATAAATGACTAAGGCAACGACGAGTATCAAGGCCAACGCAGCCGCCAACCCTCGTGCCAGCGGCTTGAACCACGGACGTGGAGCAGCAAAGAGATGCGAGACCGGAAAGAACCGATTCAACGATCCAAAGATTCTTGAGAAGAGCGATTGCCTGCCGCTCTGCGCAGCCAGTTGCCTTAGTTGTCGATCAAAGTTCCGCCAATCTTGTGGCGGATTGAGGCGGGGTGTGAGTACCCGTTCATCAAACTCGATGATGTCTGCGATTCCTTCCTGAATCTTCTTGGTCTTAACGCGGCAAGGCCAGCAGGCTTCCAGGTGTGTCTCAAGCTGCGCGGTTTCTTTGGCCGGCAACTCACCGTCTACAAAAAGCAGCAACATCTCGCGCGGCGGATGCTCGTTCTGTTCACCTGAATTGTTTTGAAACATCTTATCCATTGTTCTCTTGAGTGAGCTTGTCGATTACTCGGTACAATGTCTCGGCTATCGTGCTTGTGCCCAATCCGAGAATTTCAGCAATCTCCTTGTAGCGAAGCCCTTTGGTTCTTAGGTGCAAGCACTGTCGCTCAGCCAGTGTCAGGCGAGCTATCGCAAGTCGCAGTCGGTTGAATTTCTCCAGTTCCGCCAATCTCTGCTCGGGGTTAGCAGCCGAGTCTCTTAATGTCTGTCTCAGATCCTCCCACGCCGTTTCATCAAGGAGCTCGATGAATTGATCGTTCCTAAGTCGGTTGCTCGCGAGGTTATGCGCCGTGCGAAAAACCCAGGCACGAACATTGGCGATGGACTGGCCGCTGTGCAAAGAACGGTAGAGCTGCAAGAAAGCTTCCTGCGTTATATCTTCGGCCTCTGCCGGATCGCCGAAA
>DASWDX010000485.1:0-5515 GCA_036395055.1 Pyrinomonadaceae bacterium
CTGTTGACACATCAATGATGGCTGCTTAGAATTCCATTACCCCAAAAATTGAACCAGCCGAGGAGGGTGTTAGAGTGAAAACAACTATACGTGTCAATCGCAAGCGTCCGGAGTCCATGACCAAGCAGATTACCGATCAACTCACCAGTCTTATCGAATCAGGGGCCATGACGGTTGGCAGCTATCTGCCGAGTGAACGTGAGCTCGCCAATTCGCTGAAGGTGGCGCGCAACGTGGTTCGCGGAAGTTATGAGAATCTGATGAAAGCAGGAAGAATCCAGAGCGAGGGCCGCAAAGGTCGAACGGTTAGATCGGGTGGGAAAAAACGCGCTGGCGCTGCAAAGGGCTCAAAGAGCGCGGCATCCAAAGCCCGCAAGAAGTAACTTAACCACAGTCTGGGCAGCTCGGTTTTCCCCCCTTCCCTAGCTAAAGCAAATAATCACTGACTGAAATTCGCGGTTTCGTCGCCGAGAGCGAGGATTTCGCTGCGTATTGCCTTGCGCTCCGCAAGCAAACGCACAAAGAATCTACGCCTCACCAGAAAGAAGGCCAGCGCTCGCAAGCCACCCATGAATTTGTCAAATTCCTCAAAAAAACGGATCGCCAGATAGCCGGCGAGCGGAATCCCAACGGCTCCGATCAGCGCCAACGTCCAACCTTCGAGTTTGTAACCCACGACTGCGACTGCCAGCCAGGTCATTGGAAACAGCAACATGGCAGACATGATTTTGACGGTAGAAACCACGTCATCATCATTTTTAGAAAACCTTGTCGCCAGGTAACCACCGAGCCGGTACGCCGGGTAATGCAGCAGTGCGCCCAGCGTTGCCGGTATTAGAAGCAACAGGAAAACTAAGACGCGAGTTATCAGGTGGCTGAACACGTCAAGGGTTGAAGTTGGTGGCGAGAGATCGTCTGGGTCCACTCCAGCTTGAGAGAGTTCTTCCTCAAAACGGCTCATTCTCACTTCAAGTTTCGTTAAACGTTCGGGTGCTCGCTCTCGCAAGACTCGATAGGCTTTTACGAAGCGTTGCTGTAGTTGCAACTCCTCCGCCAGACTTTCGCTTCCCTCTTTGTCCGCTTCCGAAGAGAAAATTCTTTCCGCGCGCGTGATCGTCTGCAGGGCTTCCTCATGTTCAGCATCGAGCATCACTTCGCGAAGAGCAAACTCTATGCGATTAGAAAGTTCGCGGACGGCAGCGCGCGGCGGATTGCCGTCGGCTTCGAGTTCAACTGGCTCAACTGCTATCGGTTTTCCGAAATATAGCAACACCGCGCTTCGAAATTTCGTCTTAGAAGTGTAGTAGAGACCCGCTGGTACGATTTTCAAATCCAGGTGGGGAGCCGATGCGGGTGGCTCGCCTGGTGCGCCAGTCACCAAGCCGTTGGACACGGCGGCAAGAGCTATGCGCGCGGCCCCGGTTTTGATGGGTCGCAAGCGAGGCTCATCGTGAGAGACACCTTCGGGACAAATACCGATGGTGCCGCCGCGCGCCAGTAAATTGCGCGCCGCTTCAAACATCTCTCGATTTTTCGAAACATCTTCGCCTTCGTCTTGATGCCGATAAACGGCAAGCGAGTCCATGGCCCGGACCAGGTAACCAAGGACAGGCATGCGAAAGAGCGGCGACTTGGCCAAAAATGAAACACGACGCGGCGCCAGCGATAATAGAAACGCCGGATCCACCAGGGCATTCGGATGATTGAGCACGAAAATAACCGGACTTCTGCGTGGCACATTCTCAACACCAACCACTTCAACGCGCCGAAAATAGACGCGCATCGCGAATCTCAAAATGGCAACGATTATTCGACGGGTCATTGGGGCTGTGTCGAGACGCCGGAGATTCTAATGCATTGGCTGAGGATCGCGTGAGGATTGTTCGGGACAGATAATAAGCCGCGGATTAACGCGGATCAGACAGATCAGAATCCTTTGAGTTTTGATCCGCGTCTATCTGCGTTCATCCGGGTACCTTTTTTGGAGTGCGGCGACCTGTCGGCGCTTTGGTCTGCGGCGGCTTGACGCCGCAATGCTGCAGTAAAGCCAACTCGCCAAGGCTGCGACTGGTCGCAGCCGACCAAAGCGCTGACAGGTCAGCGCACGCTCCAAAGTTATCGCGGAAAGCGGCCACGGTATTCGCCCGAGACAATAAACGCCTTGACCATGTCGGCCTGTTCGAAGTTACCACCAAACTGGTTCAGTTTATTGAGCCAGAATTGATAGCCACTCTGATCCGGGTCGCGCCGCAGGTAGCCGAAGTATTCCATCAACACAAACGCCTGATTAAACTTCGCGCTCACGAATCGCCGATCCTCGACGACTTGCCGCAACACCGCGGCTCGCGTTGAGGTGTGGCTGATCAACCCATTGACAAGCGCATCTCGCTCGCTCTGGCTGAAGGTCACACCCGTGTGACTGATAAGCGTATCGACATAAGCGTCGTCCCCGAGATTGCCATACGTGCTAACGAACGCGGGACGCTGCACCCAAGCATCGATAAACGTCTGTCTGTTAGTTTCTAACTGTTGCTCCCAACCGGTGACACCCACGATGACGTTGTTTCCAAGGATTTGTGTGTCAGGCACAAACTCGCTGTAGAGTGGCCGGCGCGCAAAGCTCACCCGATACAAACTATCAACCAGTCCACCCGTCTCCTGAAACTCTATCGAAAGAAAGTAAGCTGCAGAAACATTCACTCTTCTCCGCCCGATACAAGTCTCGTCACTGCCGCAGTCAATTATTTGATCGCTCCAAAAGTTGAATCCACTCTCATCGGGCTCGCGATTGAGAAAATCGACATAGTGTTGACGCACGAAAAACTCAGGGGTGTCGAGCGGATTGCGTACTCCGCCCGTGGGAATGGCGGAAAAAGGCGCGTCGGTGTTATTACCAAGCTGGTTGAGTGAGCGTTCGGATGGACTGAATGAAAAGTTCACTCGCGACGGCGTTATCGTATATACGCCGCTGGTCTGAACGCTGTCAAAGCGATAGTTGCCGCTCGCGTTAGTGATTGTCTTACGGTTTTGTGTTCCGGTGAGGCGAATCACCGCGCCCGCTACCAGCATGCCATCGTTGCTGTTGGTTACCTGACCGGTGACATCCACAGCTGAGCGTCCCGGAAAGTCGCTATCGGGTTCGTGTGAAAACTCAGAGGCCCACCCACAGCCAGTCCGCGTTAGCGTAGCAATAATGGAAGGCGCGGCAGAGCCGCATCCATCATCCGTCCGCGAAGGCGGATTGCGCGCGCGTTGGGACTTCTGAGTTTTCACACAACCACTACCGCTCCCGGTTCTGATAGACCTTGCAACCGCCGGCGAGCCAGAGAAACGGATTGTGATAACGAAAGATATCGACTCTCTTCTCTCAGTGCCAGATGCGAACCGAATCGTTTAATGCAATAATATCCGCGCTTTTCCTACATTCTGTTAACCAATCTTGAGAGGACTTTTATGAACCGTTTCGTGTTCGCGATTTCTGTCTTTGTGCTCGCCTTAGCATGCGTTCCGGCATCGGTTGCTACCGCGCAAGAGAACCGTCGTTTCACTGTCGAAGAGTTATTAAAGGTGCGCCGGGTTGGAGACCCGCAGATTTCGCCGGATGGCAAACGAATCGCGTTCACGATTGGTAACGTGAATTGGGATGCCAATAAAGTTGTGACTCAAATCTATGTGATGCCAATTGAAGGCGGCAACATGAAGCAGCTTACGAATGGCAGTAGCTCAGCTACGTCGCCGCGCTGGTCTCCTGACGCAAAGAAGATCGCCTACATCAGCGGCGGACAAGTTTGGGTGATGGAAAACGATGGCGATAACAAGGACCAGGTCACGAAAATTTCCACGAGTGCGGCGGCGCCAGTATGGTCGCCCGACGGTAAGTGGCTAGCGTTCACGTCTGAAGTTTATCCGGATTGCAGTGACGATGATTGTAACAAGAAGAAAGACGAAGCAGCCGAGAAGAGCAAGGTAAAAGCTCATGTCACTACACGTCTACTATTTCGCCACTGGGATGAATGGCGCGATGTCAAACGCACGCACGTGTTTCTTGTTTCCAGCAAGGGCGAGACGGCGCGCGATTTGACTCGCGGAGATTTCGACTCTCCACCCTACGCAGCGGCCACCGGCGTTGATTACACATTCTCGCCTGACTCGAAAGAGCTTGCTTACGTTCGCAATCCGGATAAAGTCGAAGCAATTTCTACTAACAGTGACATCTACGTCGTACCCGTCTCAGAAGGACTCGCCAAAAACATTACGGCGCGGAACCACGGCTATGACGTCGGGCCAATCTACACACGAGATGGCAGATACATTATTTATCGTTCGCAGGCCACCGCCGGATTCGAGGCGGACCGCTGGCGGCTGATGGCTTACAACCGCGCGACCGGCGCCAGCACGGAGATCACCAGAAACTTCGATCTCCAGGTTGAAGAGGTTGCTCTGTCGCCGGATGGAAACTATGTCTACTTTGTCGCGGGCGAGCGCGGACGTTTGCCAATCTATAGGGTTCCCCTTGGCGGCGCTGAACCGCAAAAAATAGTGCCTGGTGTTTCGGCCGCCGGTCTACAAATAACGCCGGATGGAAAATCGCTGATCTTCGCGAACAGTTCAATGGCGATGCCGGCTGAGATTTATCGCGCCGACATTGATAGCGGCAACCTGACAGCACTGACCAGCACGAATAGAGATCTAATGGCGCAATTCGGTTTGCGAAAAGCCGAGGAACTGGAATGGACCGGCGCTCTCGGTAAAAAGATTCACGGTTTCATTGTCAAGCCGTCCAACTTCGATTCAAACAAAAAGTACCCGCTTGCGGTCATCATTCACGGCGGGCCGCAAGGCGCTTTTAATGACAACTGGGGTTATCGCTGGAACCCGCAAGTGTTCGCGAATAACGGCTACATCGCGTTTCTTCCGAACCCGCGTGGCTCGACGGGATATGGTCAGCAATTCGTAAACGAGATAAGCGCTGACTGGGGTGGCAAGGCCTACACTGACATTATGAACGGTGTGGCGAACGTTTTACGTCGCAATCCTTTCATCGATAAAAATCGGATTGGTGCTGCCGGCGCGAGTTATGGCGGCTACATGATCAATTGGATCGAGGGACACAACAATGATCCTCGCTTTCGCTTCAAAGTACTCGTCTCGCATGACGGTGTTTACAATCTCGAAAGTATGTATGGCGCGACGGAAGAGTTGTGGTTTCCGGATTGGGAATTCAAGGGAACGCCCTGGACCAATCCTGCGATGTATGCGCGCTGGTCGCCAAACAAATTCGTCAGGAACTTCAAGACGCCGATTCTCATCATTCATAGTGAACTCGACTATCGCGTGCCGTTTGGCGAAGGCCTGCAATTGTTCACCGCGGCGCAGCGCATGGGCATCGACTCAAAACTGCTGGTCTTTCCCGATGAGGGCCACTGGGTGCTGAAGCCTCAGAATTCCGAGCTTTGGTATCACACGGTGCTCGATTGGCTTGATAAGTATTTGAAGTAAACTCGAATTATTGGCC
>DASWDX010000486.1:0-13101 GCA_036395055.1 Pyrinomonadaceae bacterium
CCCGATCGCTAATGCCATCGCTTGCGCATCCTTCTCCAGTGCCGCCTTCATCTTCTCGGCGTCCAGCCTCAGCCTTTCGCGTTGTTCGTTCAGCGAACGAGTAACTTCGCTCTTGACTCGAGCCACCTTTTGTTCCCGCTCGCGCGAGGCAGCCGTGCGATTCTCTTCCAACAGCATATAACCTTCCGCACGCGCCTCGCGCATACGTTGTTCGTATTTCGACAGCTTCTCACTGGCATTTCCCAAAATCTGCTGAGCTTCTCGTAAGCTGCCTTTCGTGCGCTTATCACGATTTTCCAGGACGCGATTTATTGGTTGCAACAAAGTGAGATTCAGTAGGACCACCATAATGACGATGACCGCCACATGGAAGATCAATGTGCCGTCAGGCACCAATTGAATGGCGCTACTTGAGAAACCGAACAAGGGCAAGCGACACACACCCCCAACGTAATCCGTAGCCAAAGAAAGTGAGCGAGTCTATCACTCGAAAAATAACCGGGTCAACCGCGCATTCCAAAATGCCCAACATGCAAACAGCGGGCGATCCGAAGTCCGGTGCTGCCGCTGTACTTGTTACAACCTATATTGCTCCATTTCATGAGATACGGGAGCTATGCGGCTGAGCCCACCAGTAATTGGTAAAGTCGGTCTAGGTCCCCCTGGTTATAGAACTGCAATTCGATCTTGCCCGAACCGGCGCCTGGGGATTGAACTATTCGCACTTGCGTTCCAAAGTGCCTTCGTAATCTGGTTTCCGCGGCTCGGACATTTGCATCCTCGGGGCCTTTCTTTGAGCTGGCTTTCGCGTGCAAGCGAGGCGGCCCGCCAGCTAGGCGTACCAGTCGTTCTGTTGCCCTAACCGAAAGATCCTGTTCAATTATTTTCCGCGCCAAGCGTCGCTGAACATGTAAATCTTCAACGCCGAGGAGCGTTCTCGCATGGCCAGTGGATAACCTGCCCGATTGGAGGAGCTCTTGCAAATCTTCTGGTAACCGTAGAAGCCGTAAATAGTTCGTTACGTAGGAGCGGTCGCGTCCTACACGTCCCGCGACCATCTCTTGCGTGAGCCCCAACGTATCCATAAGGTTTCTATACGCGCGTGCCTCTTCAATGGGATTGAGATCTTCGCGCTGGATGTTTTCTATTAGGGCGATCTCAAGGACATTCTCGTCCGAGACATCTCGCAGCAAAGCGGGCAGTTTTGTAAGACCTGCTCGTTGGGCAGCCCGCCATCGCCTTTCTCCCGCGATGAGCTCAAACCTATCTCCCTTTCGTCGCAGTAGTATCGGCTGAATAACGCCATTGGAACTAATAGACCTCGCCAGTTCATCCAACTTGGCTTCATCGAAAATGCCGCGCGGTTGGACCGTGCTGGGATCAATAAGCTCTATCGGAACTTCTTTTGTGTCTTCTATTGCCGTGCCAGTGCCTTCAGCCGAAAGGAGTGCTCCCAGCCCGCGACCCAAGGCCTTTCGTGTCATGCGAAATTATCTCCTTAGCTAACTGAAAGTAGGCTTCGGCGCCTTTGGAATGTACGTCATAAAGCGTAATGGGTTTTCCATAACTAGGCGCCTCCGCCAACCGTACGTTTCTGGGAATTACCGTTTCAAACACCTGTTGTCCGTAAAAGTCGCGTAGATCTGAAGCGACAGCAGCTGACAGATTAGTACGTTCATCGTACATTGTTAGAAGTAATCCTTCGATAGTAAGAGCGGGATTGTGAAGGCGACGAATTCGCGCCAAGGTATCGAACAGTTCTGTTACTCCCTCGAGGGCGTAGTATTCACACTGTATGGGTACCAGAAGTGACTTAGCCGCCGTTAAGGCATTTAAGGTTAGAAGACCTAATGAGGGCGGGCAATCTATGATGATATAGTGATAGGTTCCATCAACGCATTCCAGGGCTTGGCGAAGACGAAACTCGCGCTTTTCTATATCGACAAGCTCAACCTCTGCCCCAGCTAGGTCCTTATTGGCAGGCAAGATGTTTAGGTTCGAGACTTCGGTTTTTAAGATCGTGTCGTCGACCGGTTCTCCCAAAACAACACAATGGTAGACGCTCTTCCGAAAGCTCCCACGCTGAATACCGACACCGGAAGTAGCATTCCCCTGTGGGTCCGCATCAACAAGCAATACTGGTATTTCCCAGCTCGCCAAGACAGCCGCTAAGTTAACAGCAGTAGTGGTTTTTCCCACGCCGCCCTTTTGATTTGCGACCGCGATGATCTTGGTCATCTATAATTAGAAGAAATGGGCTTATCTACTTAGGTTACGTAAGTTAACACAAGGCTAGGCGAGTTTCTACTACTGTTGCGGTGAGAACCCACTCATTTAACGCAACTTTTGCACATTTCGCGGGTTCTAAGCCTTCTTAATCTATCGAGGGGACACGTGAAACATCTCATAATCTTTTAGGAGGCAGGCTCGCAGCGACGTACAGCGTAGAAAGTGCAGCTGCGGTAAGGCCGGGAAGTTTTCGCGCATCGCCAACGGTTCGAGGCCGGACGCGTTCTAGACGTTCGATCATCTCATGCGACAAGCCGTCCAGGGTTCGAAAATTCAAATCCTGGGGAATTGGCGTGGCATCGCTGTGACTGAGTCTCCGGATAACCGCTTCCTGCGCCCTGATATATCCGGCATAAAGACTATCTGCTAACGCAGTCTCCAGGTCACCGATCTTAATCGTTGCTGCCGTCTCCCGCGGTAGCAGACGCAAAATCATCTCACACGTAATCCCTGGCCGTTTCGCAAGATCCTCCAGATTTATGGATTCACCTAACCCCGACGAGACGGTTTCTGAGAGAGCCAGGTAGGCAGCATCGCTTTTTTTCAGGTGCGTCGCTCGTAGAGCAACCTTAATCTTCGAGATACGCACTCGCCGCTGGTTAAAACGATCCCAATCGCCATCCCCTACGAGCCCGACCTCGAATCCATACCGGCTCAATCTTTCGTCTGCGTTATCGTGTCTCAAAGCGAGCCGATATTCCGCCCTTGATGTGAAGATTCGATAAGGCTCATCGACACCCTGCGTAATCAGATCGTCTACCAAAACACCAATATACGACTCCTCCCTTCTGAGCCTAAATGCTTGACGCCTATTAACCAATGCTGCGGCATTTATTCCAGCCAAAAGCCCTTGGCAAGCCGCCTCTTCGTAACCTGTTGTTCCGTTTATCTGCCCGGCGTGGAATAAACCGCTGACCCTTCGAGATTGGAGGTCTGGCCCCAGTTCCCTTGGATCAACAAAATCGTACTCAATCGCATATCCCGGCCGGATAATCTTCGCCTCCTCTAAGCCCGGAATCATTCTCACGAGATCCTGTTGCATCGCTGCTGGCATTGATGTCGAAAACCCGTTCAGGTATACCTCGTTTGTTTCGTGACCCTCGGGTTCCAGGAAAAGCTGGTGACGTTCCTTGTCGGCAAACTTGACAACCTTGTCTTCAATTGAGGGGCAATAGCGCGGCCCGATCCCTTTGATTTGCCCCGAATACAGTGGCGACTCATGTAGATTTTTGCGGATCGCCTCATGAAGAGCACTAGTCGTGTAGCCGATGTAGCACTTGATCTGTGGCTGATCTATCCGTTCAGTGGAAAATGAGAACGGGATCGGTCGTTCATCTGCGTCTTGACTCTGAAACGCGTCCCAATTAATCGTTCTTCCGTCCAGACGGGGGGGCGTACCCGTTTTCAGCCTACCGACGGGAAAGCCCAAACGCTTCAGGGCCTGGGCCAGTTCGATTGATGCGGGTTCGCCGGCTCTACCAGCGGTATAGGTGCGCCGTCCTGTATGAACCAGACCGTTTAAGAAAGTTCCAGTGGCGATAACTACTGCAGTTGCTCTAATCCGCCGACCATCTTGCATGGCCACACCGAGAACTCTTCGATCCTGCACCAACAAGTCTGTAACCATCCCTTGACGGAGGCATAGATTCGCAGTGTTCTCCAGAGTGCTTCGCATTTCCCTTCTGTATTGAGCACGGTCAGCTTGAGCACGGGGCGATTGCACGGCTGGTCCCCTTGAACGGTTCAAAAGGCGAAACTGAATACCGGTGCGGTCCGCGACTCGGCCCATGATTCCGCCCAACGCATCGATTTCGCGAACCAAGTGCCCCTTAGCTATTCCTCCGATCGCAGGATTGCAGGACATCTGTCCGATTAGATCCAGGTTCATTGTCACCAAAGCAGTCCGTGCGCCGAGACGCCCTGCCGCTGACGCAGCTTCACAACCGGCATGGCCGCCACCGATTACGATCACATCAAAGATTTCGTCGAAAACCATCGTCATTTCCCGATGCAGAAAGTGCTGAAGATCTCGGAAAGTATATCCTCAGTTGTTGTTTCGCCGGTAATCTCTCCCAGGAATCGAAGAGCGTTGTGGAGTCCAACCAACACGAGCTCCTCGCTCGCCCTTTCTATTACTCGGTTCAACGAGTCTTCCAGGGATCTCTCGCTTCGCAGTAATAGATCGTAGTGTCTACTGTCTGTGACCAGGAATCCGACCCTTTCCGAATCGACCGTGCCAAATGGCGCGAGTATAGCAGTGATAAGATTCTCAAGTCCTTCCGCCGTTAAGGCGGAGAAATGTACGACCGGCGATAGAGAACCGATTTGTTTCTCCAAGCCTGGAGGCTCGGTCAAATCGCGTTTATTAACCACCACCAAATGTCTTCCTTTCGCCGCTTGCGAAAGAACTGCAAAGTCTTCTGTAAGAAGTTCAGCAGACCCATCGATCACTACCAAGAGCAGATCGGCATCGGCCATCGCGCGGTGAGTGCGTTCGACCCCAATCTCCTCAATCTTGTCACCTGCTTTTCGTATCCCAGCCGTATCAGTCAGGAAGATTGGAATACCGCGCAGACTGAGAGACTCCGTAATGGTATCGCGCGTCGTGCCTGCCAAGTCGGTCACTATCGCACGGTCAAGTCTCAGTAACCTATTGAATATACTGGACTTACCGACGTTTGGACGCCCCACGATGGCTACCTTTAGCCCTTCACGTAAGAGATGGCCAGTCGAGTAAGTGCCAGCCAGTTCCTTTACGCGCGTCAGCACCTCGGCGATTTGTCCCTTTATCTCCTCGACCTCGATTTGCGGCAGATCATCTTCCACAAATTCTATGGCAGACTCCAATCTCACGATTATCTGAATGAGCTTCTGCTTGGAGGCCTGCAGTGCTCTCGAGAGTTCACCTCTTAACTGACGCACGGCTTGCAAGGCTGCAGCGTCTGTCTGCGCGTTGATCAAATCTCGTACTGCTTCGGCTTGGCTAAGATTCAACTTCCCATTCTGACAGGCGCGAAGCGTGAACTCTCCAGGACCAGCGAGCCTCGCATTGAAGCTTTGAATCAGGTCCAGGAGTGCTCTCAGAATCACAGGGGAACCGTGGCAACTAATCTCAACCATGTCTTCGCCTGTAAAGGAGTGCGGAGCTTGGAAGTAACTCACTAGCGCGTAGTCAAGGGGTTCGCCAGAATTGCTTACGATTTTTTTTAGGACAACGGTATTTGGCCCAGGCGCGAACTGTTCATCGCGAGCGAGAGCGCGAATGATATCGAGGGAGTGCGGCCCACTGAGTCGAATGATGCCAATCGCACTGCGACCAGGCGGTGTTGCGACTGCGACTATGGTATCCATCGCGGTTGGAACGATTACGCTGAAAAGGCCGGGACCGTTCCCGGGCTCACGGAGAGGATTTTCGCGCAACTCGGAGCTTGCGAGCCGCTCCGTCTCCCACTGACTCCGTATACAGGTCTTCGCATTGGGCAAGAGTGAGGTGAATAATTCGTCGCTCATTTGAGTTCATTTCGCCAAAAATAAACGGCGCCCCTGTGGTCCGTACGCGCTCGGCTGCCAGCTTCGCCATAGCGCGCAACTCGGCTTCCCGCGTGGCGCGAAACCCTTCAACGTCGCAAACTAAGCGCTGGCCCTCAGGAAGCAGCCTGCCGAATACCTGGTTCGCGAGATGCTGTACTGCTTGCAAAAATTCTCCACTTTCGACTTGCAACAATTCCGCGTCCGGCCCACTCAAGTCCAGCAGACACTCGCCTGGACTTTCCGTAATGGCAACACTTATGTTCAGACCCAGGCCCTGGAATAGTGACTCAAGGAAAGTGCCGGCATTAGTACAAGGATCCTGCATAGTTCATCAAAACTTTCTGGTCCAAGTTCTGTCAGGCAGGAACTGGCTTACCCGCTCCATTCTTTTTCTTCGACGCTTGCCGTCCACGCGGATCCTCAGGAGGCTGATCGTCACTTTCTGGTTTAGTCCATTTGTTTATAAGGAACTGTTGGGCAAACCCCACAATGTTTCCAACCAGCCAATAGAGTAGCAGGCCTGACGGCGCGCTCCAAAGAACATAGAGCATGAATAACGGCATACCCACTGCCATCATCTTTCGCTGCAAAGGATCTGCCGAGGGCGCTGGAGTAATCAATTGCAAAACGATCATGGTGGCAGCCATTAAGATTGGTAATACATGTATGAAATAGGGCTCCGGTGCTGAAAGATCCGGAAGCCACAGAAAACTTGCCTGTCGGAAATCAAGAGAGATAGTGATAGCTCTGTAAAGAGCAAAGAGAAACGGCATTTGAATGAGCAATGGGAGACAGCCGCCAAGAGGGTTCCCTTCTTTCATCAAACGCAGCTGCTCGACCTGCAACTCCTTCAGGCGAGGGTCGTTTTGCTTCATTCCCTTGATCTTTTCTTGTAACTCTTTCATGCGCGGCGCCAGCTTTTGCGCCTTTTTCATCGACTTGGAAGAGCGCCATTTCAATGGGAAAAACAAGGAATAAATGACAATTGTAAATAGAATAATTGCGACGCCATAACTACCGGTCAGCCTTTGTAGCCATTTGATAGAGCTAAGGATAGGCACGGCGAGAGGTCGCGACATCCAGCTGAACCAGCCGTAATCGATTAGACCTTCAAGGTCGGTACTGTCACGTCCAACGGCGGCGGGCAGTTTACTGCTCGCCTCCGTGAGTAAGTAGTGATCCTTCGGACCTGTATAAATGGCCGAACGCGAGCCGTCCGTAGGAATGGGGAGCCAGGCCGTAGTTAGGTATCGCTTTTCGGGCTTACCATTAGCGGAGTAGTCATACTGTGTGGTTTTAAGTTCAAGGCCTTCCAGCTTTTTGCCGGGAATAGCGACCATCGCAAAATAGGTGTCACCAACGCCTGCCCAGTCTACTGGCCCGGGAATAGACAGGTGGTCCGGACTGCTCTTGTTTTCATTGATCGCCTGGGCGGTATGACGCTCCACTTTATCGCCCACAGCAGCCACGGTTTCCGGAGCGACGGAGTAGAAGCTGTAATATTTGACACCTTGATCGCCAATGCTTGGTCCAACTCTAAGTTTCGCCTGGGGAACAGTATTATTGCCGCGCTTAATCGTGACTTCTAAGTCAGCGATGTAGCTATCCGCATCCAAGACCAGCGTTTTGGCGACATCTAAACCAGTGACCTGATCTTTGAGGAGAAACGTTATTCGTTTCTTCTCGCCTGCTTGCAGTGTTAACTCCGAATCACCTGTCCCACTGTCGATACCCTCGATGGCATAGTTCGTCGAAGTCAAAACACCATCCACAGCCGCGTCGCCGATCGCTAGTTGAAGCGGAGCTTCATGAGGTTCCCTTTTCAAAGCCTCCTGTGAGACCAGCTCGAGCGGAACGTGATTCCTTTTATCCCCGGCTACTGAGTAAATCTCGCGGTTGCTATCTTTGTTCTTTTTTATGATCCAACTGATTGCTTCGGCGCCTTTGCTGTCAAGCTTCGCTTCGTAAAGTGGCGTCCTGATCAGGACCACACGATGTGGCGTTGCATTAGCCGACTGTGCTTGCGGGACAGGCGATGGTGATGGGTTTGAGGAGGGCGCTGGACTAGCCGTCTGTTGCGGCGTTGCTGTGGTAGACGGAGTTTGTGGTGGTTTCGGCTGTTGTGGTTGGGGAACAAGGTAGCTCCATAGAAAGAGAATTGCTGTCGATATCAGGAGCGCGATTATTAGTCTTTTTTGTTGCATTTAGCGTAGCGCCTACCAACAATTTATGTGGCTTAAATCCTATGTCAGTCTACTATTTCACGGGATCGTAGCCACCCGGATTGAAGGGGTGACAGCGTAGCAACCTGCGAAGCGCCATGCCACTTCCCCGAAGGGCGCCATATCGACTAATCGCCTCAGTGGCATATTGCGAACATGTTGGAAAGAATCGGCAAGAAGGTGGAAGAAAAGGCGAAATGACGAGTTTATAGAATCGAAGAAATGCTATCAGTAATGCCTTCACGGACGTATTACCCACAACGCCTGGGTGTTACTCTCTTCCCTTACTCTCTTCGCTGGCCACTCTTGAGACCAGGTTCTCAAATTCGTCAAACGCCGCGGACACTTTGAAAGTGGGCAGCCGTCGTTTCGCATTAATAACCCAGTCGTATTTTTGCATTAGCCTACCTAACGACGATCTTTTTAAGCGAAACGTTTCTTTCAGTAATCGCTTCGCCCTATTCCTTTGAACAGCATTGCCAAGTGCCTTCCGGGAGGCAGTGACGCCGAATCTGTCGTGGGGCAAGTTGTTGGGCAAGACAAATGCGGTCATCAATACGCCTTCGTAGCGCTTGCCCATCCGATAAACCTTTTGGAAATCCTTGCTTCCGCGCAGATACACCGTCATGAACTACAACACATTAATAGTGAGAAGGGGTCAGACGTTGACGTCCTTTTGACCGTCGCCGCTTAAGAACAAGTCTGCCGGCTTTAGTAGCCATTCTTGCTCGGAACCCATGCGTTTTAGCTCGACGCCGATTGTTAGGCTGAAAAGTTCGCTTAGACATAGCTAGAATTCTCCCATAAAAAGAAAACCGTAAGACTAGCTGTCACCGAACCTTCTGTCAAGAAAGGCGGACTGCGTCAAACGATCGCAGAGGCCCACTTTGAAAAGATCCTATTCGGTTTGGGTTTCATCACGAATCGCGGCAGAGGACCCAACGTGGGACTCGTTTTGTCGAACTACACCCCAAGCACGTTAATGAGGCTGAATTTGCCTCGCAGGCTTGTAAACGTGTTTTATATTCTGGCTTTCTTGCCTCAGACGGAAGCTGTATGTTAGTCTCCGCTCACGTTCAACTCACTCCCTGTAAGTGGTTGATAAATATAAGCTTAAAGCTTTACTTTAAGGGCTGGGAACTTTTCCACAAAGCTGAGGAAAATCCTGTGAATAAGTCCTTTCCCTCGGCTTTGCAAAGCTGTGGCGACAAGAATGATCGGTGGCGAACGTTCTGTCGAACTATCCACGAATCGACCCGCAGCAGTGATTTTTATCTGAGATCCAAATGAGCGGTGACTATGAGTCTGGTGGAAAGTAATGTCTGGGAGAATGTTCTCCGCGCAATAAAAACCAAACTCCAAAGTGAGAGTTTTGAGACGTGGTTTAACCCCATTCGGTTTGAAGGAATTGATAACACGCGGCGCCTTATTCGACTTCGAGCGCCTAATCAAGTCGTGCGCGACTGGGTCAATGTTAACTATGCGAACCTTATGGATCAGTCTTTTGGCGAACTCAGTCTGAGTGGTTATTCTGTTGACTGGGTCCTTCCGGAAGAGAATCCCAAGCTCTTAGCATCGAGCCGTTCTCCTGAACAAGCGGAGGCCCCAGCAGGGCACAGCCAATCTCCTGATGTCTCCCCCGGAGCTGTTCAATATTCTGCATCAAGCCTGGGAACCGCTCTCGCACCAGCCAGGCAAGTGGCCTTTGACCCCGCACTAAATTCAAAATACACCTTTGACAGTTTTGTGGTTGGTTCCTGTAATCAGTTTGCGCATGCGGCATCCCTGGCCGTAGCCGAGGCTCCCGGCAAAACTTATAACCCGCTTTATTTGTACGGCGGCGTCGGATTAGGCAAAACTCACCTGATGCATGCGTGTGGCCACGCGATAAAACAGCGAAACCCTCACCTGCGAGTTTCATACTTGTCTTCCGAGCGCTTCATGAACGAACTGATCAATTCGATTCGTTACGACAAGACGCAGGGATTCCGCGAAAAATATCGGTCGGTTGACGTTCTGCTCATCGATGATATTCAGTTTATGGCCGGGAAGGAACGCACCCAGGAAGAGTTTTTCCACACATTCAATACGCTTTACGAGCAACAAAAGCAGATTGTTATCAGTTCTGACTGCCCTCCGCGCGAAATACCAACGCTCGAAGAGAGGTTGCACTCTAGATTTGAGTGGGGACTCATCGCCGATCTCGAGCCTCCCGATCTGGAAACCAAGGTCGCCATCCTTAAGCGCAAGGCGGAAACGACCGGTTTTGTAATTCCCGATGATGTGGCTTTATTTATCGCCGGCAGAGTTAAGAACAACGTAAGAGAGTTGGAAGGATCTCTGATCAGACTGCTGGCCATTTCATCATTACGCGGAATTCCTATCTCCAAAGATCTTGCCCGCGATGCAATCCGAAATATCGCAAGCGAAGAGGAGCCTGGGGTTATTACTATCGAACAAATCCAGAGGGTCGTTGCTGCGCATTACAAACTAACGGTGGATCAATTAGTCTCAAAGAATAATGCTCGCCAGTTTGCCTTCCCTCGCCAAATTGCCATGTATCTTTGTAAAAAGCTAACGAAACACAGCTACCCGGAGGTAGGCCGAGCTTTTAGAGGAAAACATCACACAACCGTCATTCACTCTTTTGAAAAAATCCAATCGCTATCTGCGGCAGATTCAGGCTTGCAAAGGTTGCTGTTTGATCTAACAGAAAGCCTACAAAAGTAACCCGGATCTTTCCACAAGATTTGCTACATGATTAATCAGCAAACCGTTTCAATTTCTGTACTCCAAAGAGATTTCCACAAGTTGTTTGGAAGTAAGCCTGTGAAAGAATAGAATACTCCCACTACTAATTTGTTTTCGACAGATCGGGATTAGTTCTCGAATAAACTTCCGCCACTTATGAACAGGGGTTCAGCATGGTTTCAATTGCTGTTTCCAGGTTTTCCCACAATTCAACAGGCACTACTACTACGGCTAGCAATAAATAAATGATTATGTTAGTTAGAAGTAGAAAGTAACGAGGAAGATATTCATGTCTATGAATGAAGGCGCTAAGCGTAAGGAGTCGAACATGCAATTCGTCGTCAGCAAGCAAAACCTGCAGAAGGAGCTCGGATTCGTTCAAGGAGTCGTTGAAAAGAAGAACACAATTCCGGTTCTTTCAAACATTCTGATTGAGTCCGTTGGCGAAAACACAATTCGACTCACTGGCACAGACTTGGATGTGACTATTCGTTGTGACATGGATGCCGAAGATATTTCCACTCCAGGATCCATTTGCGTGCAAGCACGGAAACTTTTTGAGATAGCCAGGTTACTGCCGGATGCTCCAGTAAGTTTTAAGAAGGAAGACAACGACTGGGTCACGGTAACTTGCGACAAGACGCGCTTCAAAATGGTTGGTGTTGCGCGCGACGCGTTTCCAGAGGTACCTTCTTTCAAGTCGGCGCCAACCAGGATTTCGGCGGGGGTAATTAAGGCCTTTGTCGATAGGACTATTTTTGCGATTACGCAGGAAGAGTCGCGTTATACGCTATCCGGAGCCAAGTTCATTTTGGATGATACGGGGGCAAAGATGGTGACGACGGATGGTCATCGCCTGGCTTACGTAGAACGGAAAGGAGTTTCCAAAAACGGCAGCAGCGACGCCATCGACACCTTGATTCCTCGTAAAACATTAGCAGAATTGACAAAACTCACGACTGGTTATGAAGAAGACATTAGCCTGGGAATGGACGGCAATCACATCTTTTTCGAAGTTGGTCCACGACTCTTGATTTCGCGGATGCTTTACGGTCAGTTTCCCAACTACGACATGGTGATGCCCAAGAACAACGACAAATCAATTCAATTCGACGGTGCGCTACTGAATTCGGCTATCAGGCGCGTGGCGCTAATGGCTGATGAGCGCTCCCATGCGATCCGTTTCCATCTTGAGCCGAATCAGTTAGTGATCAGCGCCCAGAACGCGGAAGAAGGTGAGGCTCGCGAAACGGTTCAAACAGACTACAACGGCGAGGAAACAGACATTGGATTCAACGCGCAATACCTCCAGGACTTTTTGAATGTGATTGGAGATGGATCGGTAGCTTTCGAGTTCAAAGATGGAAACTCTCAAGCCCAGCTCCGACCGGCAGAAGGCGGTGAATATGACTACAAGTACGTCGTAATGCCGATGCGACTCTAGACCTACAAAACGAAAAGTTGTTGTTGGTGGAGGAAGCGCTCATTCTTGTTTAAGAATAGCGCTTTCTGTTTTTTGAGTAATAGCCAGCGAAAGGCTGTGATCGCGATACGTATGCTAAAATCGCGTAATGATTCTGGATTTTGTCGAAGTAAGAAATTTTAGAAATCTCAGCGGCAAAATCTTTTGGGGACCGGGCCTGAACATTATCCATGGCAACAATGGCCAGGGCAAAACCAACTGGCTCGAAGCGATCCACACACTCTCGAGAACGAAATCCTTTCGCACGCAACGACTCCGGGAATCAATTCGATTTGGAGAAGCGACTGCGTCTATCGAGGGCCAGGTTTCAAGCGGAAATGGTCTCCAAAGAGATTTGCGGATAGAGCTGAAAGACAATGCGAAATCGATCTGGGTCAACGGCAAACGAGAACAACTCGCGAGGTATCTCGGCGTGCTCCAGGTGTTTGCTTTTACAGCGGATCAACTCGAGGTGGTGCGGGGGATGCCGGAAGCAAGAAGGCAGTTCATCGATCGCGGAGTCGCCTCATTAAGACCGGCATATGTGCAGACAGTTTCTGATTACAACCGAGTACTCAAACAGAAGAACCGTATTCTCCAGGATTCATCAGAGCGTGAGGTCCGCCAGGAAGAAACCGAAAATCTTATCGCGCCATGGAATGAACAACTCGCGCGCCTGGGAACCGAGATTCATAAAGCTCGCAGCGATTATACGGAACGGCTGAACAGCGCACTTGAACGGACCCTCTTTGAGCCGGCAGAGCTTCAAATTCGTTACTCCTCGTCGCTCGAGAGCAAGGGCGACTTGAATGATTACGAAGCCCTTTTGAGAGAACGGTTACAGCT
>DASWDX010000487.1:0-4294 GCA_036395055.1 Pyrinomonadaceae bacterium
TGTGGCGGAGTCAAGTGGCTCTTCCACATGTAATCCTGTCGCTAGACGCGCCGGTATTGTTTTTACCGTCGCGAGATGAGAGGCGCATCCGCAGTATTGGAACAAGAGAAGGGCGAAGCCACATCTGGCCACAACCTGCCACCTGTTTTGGAAACTTAATTGCACGGTTTCCTTTTACCTTTCACACTCCCAGTCTTCGAAATTCTTGACGGGCGGCTTCGCTAAAGGTTTGCAACACATCGATGGCGCCGCGGTTCACCATGTCCTCCAACTCGGGTAAAGTCTTATTGGGCGAGCGGTAGGTATTAACAATCATGCGAGCAACTTCGTCTGCACTTTCAATCGTCTTTGTCGTTGAGAGAACACGCATCTCGCTTATCATGCCGTAGAGTCCAACCAGCTTGGAGACGTCAGATATCTCGTGGACAAGGGCATCCGCATATAACTTTGCGGCTTCTTTAATAAAGGCTTTGTACAATTCTTCACGCCGGCTTAGCTTGTGAGTGATCGTCTGAATTCTGGCTTGAGTTCGCTGGGTAAGCCATGTGGCCGCGAACGATGTCACGCCGCCAATGGTCGCTCCGGCAAGCGCGGCAAGAGCCGAAATAGTTGCTGGTTCCATGTTTTCTTTCGTCCTAGTCGTTAAGTTTCATTTCGGTCATTGAACTTCGGTTACAATTTGGGATACGAGAGCAACCCGACTGTTTTTCACCTTCAGCGCTTGCATCGTTTCGGTCCATCGAGCGAAAGCGGTTGAGAGATTAGCGCCGGCATCCTCGCGCTCATCGCTAGCGGCCGCGCGCTCGACTCGCTTCGCAATGGCCTTTCGTAATTCACTCTCGGCATGTTGCGCATCAGGCGGTAGCTGCTGCCATTCAGTCCAGGCAGAATCAGTGGTCAGTGAAGTCGCAAGATCCAACATGTGCTCAGCACGTGAGAGAGTGGCTTCCAGATTTCCGAGCGAGACGCGGTCGCCGGCTTGCGGCTCGCCGATCTCAAAGCCTGTTAGTTCAGCTTGACGCTGCGCCTGCTCGAGCTCCCTCGAAATCTCCGCAACTAACGCTTGGGCCTTCGGCTTCCCTTCCTTCACAGCGGTCTGCGGACTGGGAATAACAAGCAGCTTGGCAAGCTGTAACAGGACTTGTCGCAACGCGCCGCGCAGTCGGTCGATCGTGCGCTCCGGCCAGATGTATCGGAAGACAAGGCCGGTGACGATAAGACCGAAAAGAATTCCAACGACGCGATTGCGGACGTTATCGAGATCTGTGTCGGGCGCATAACCCTGAAACACGCTGTAGAAGAAAGCGAACGCGATCTGCAAACCCGCGTAGGAGATGATCTCTGTTCCAGTGGCAACCCAGCCGGCGATGGCAGAAGCACAGGCAACGACCACAATCAGTGACGCGATTGTCTCCATATGAGGCATGAGAAACACAATGGTGAAGAGTGCCAGTACTCCGCCAATGACACAGCCGCCTATCCTGAGTAGACCTTTGTGCAGGGTCGCACCGGTGCTTTCCAACGCAATAAACGTGCAGGTAATGAACGCCGTATGGATTCCCGTCCAATCGATCGCCTCATAAACGATGTAGCAGAACATCGCGGCGAAAGTGACTTTGAGGGCGAAATGCACGTGCACCGGATTAGTGAATGCGTCCGGCACAAATAAACTTTTTGGTTTGGGCCGTGCGGCGGTCTTCGGCGTGTCGGGCAAAAACAACAAGTTCAACACGACGGTGACCGCAATGGCGTAGGCCAGCGCCACCCAAAGCCAAAGAAGTCCGCGAACCAATTGTTCCGGTAAAGGAACTTCTTCGCCAACGGATTGCGAGACAGCGACAACAAAGCCAAGAAGGAATCCGAGCGGCCCGATTACAAGAACGCGCGACAACCACATTCCGAGAAACAGCGCGATTGCCATCCCGGGAATGCGCAGTTCCGGATGACCATAAGTGAATTTGTAAAGTAGAAGAGTGGCGCCAATGCCGATGGTGAGAACAATAACTCCACCGACTCCGGTAATTGTGGTGAGTAGCTTGCTCTCCTTCGAGATGAAGAAAACCATGTAGGCGCTGGTAGCCAGCTCCGGTACTTGCAACGCCATCGAAATGATCACGCACAAAACCGCGCCAGCGACCATAATGGCTGTCCGGATTTCGCGTAGTCGCGTCGGCACCAGTTGGCGTTTGAACCAGTCAAAAGAACCGAATGGGAGTACCGCCGATTCCATCACCGTTGAGCTGGCCGAACTCATTTGTCGGGTGCAGGGGCATCAATAATCGCAACGGCTGATGCTCCCATGCGAAATAGATCTGGATCGGGATTCTCCACTTCGATCCGCACGGGAAAGCGTTGCGCGACCCGTACCCAGTTTAGTTCGCGTTTCACGTAAGGCACACCAGAAGGAGGCAGATCGATTTCGCCTTCGGGCTTAACCGCCCATCCGATGCCCTGCACCTTTCCGCGAAATCGCTGGTGAGGCGCGGACGAGAGATAAACAATCGCTTCGCTGCCGGGAGCCATATGTCGGACTTCCGCCTCGCGAAAATTCGCGATTACATACCATTTGCTCGTGTCGAGCAACGAGAAGACGGGAACCCCAGTGGTAACATGGGCTCCGGCCGACATGTTGAGATTGATTACACGTCCGGAAAAAGGCGCGATGACCTTGCAGTAGGAGAGATGGAGTTCCTCGAGATTGATGGTGGCCACCACACCTTCGCGCTGAGCTTGTAGGGTCGTCAGCTTAGTTCGGGCTTCATCGACGTTTTCGGCGGTGGTGAAGCTCTTGGGTAGGAGCGGTTCCAGGCGCTGCAAGGTGCTATGAGCTTGTGCAATCTGTCGATCCACAGCGGCCAAATCAGCTTTGGCCTTTTCCAGGACGAGTCTGTAATCCTCCGGGTCGATTTCGAAAAGCACGTCGCCTTCTTTCACCGCTTGATTGTCCTGCACATTGAGCTTGAGGATTTGACCCGCCACACGCGGCGCAATGCCCACCACATTGGCACGCGCTGTGGCATCATCGGTCCGGGGATGTCGTTCGATAATTCCCCAGACATAGAGTGTGATCAGCACCGCGCCCGCAACGATGATCAGCGACGTAATCTTGCGAATGAACTTGCGGCGCTCGACAGGTTCATCCGCTGAGGCAGTAACGCCTGCGACATTCTCGTCTGAAGAACGGGCTGCTTGATGCATTTTAGTTTTGATAAAAAAGAATCCAGGTCGCAAACGTGAAGATGATCATCAGGCATGAATAAACGAGCGGCGCCGGACCGAGATATGGCTTCAGATAGCACATTTGCACAATCCAGTGCGCGACAAGCGTCAGCGTCAGCCCGCTTACAATGCAGATCATCCAGGCCGGAAAATAGGAACCGAGGATATCGATCGTAGGTGAGCGGTGACTCAACGGTCGAACCACGAACACCAATGCCCCGATGAGCAGGAGCAACCCAACAAGCACGACCGGCCGAGACCGATCGCGCCGGACTCGTGGAGGATTGTTGCTGCTGCCCGGGGCGACTGGCGCAAATTCCGTTTTCATCTTCGTGGCTTCCTAACGAGTGGTGGCGCCGGGCGGGCAAGATCTCCGACGCTCAGTGCGAGGGCCGCTTGAGTGGTATAAATTGCTGCCTGCGTGTCGTGACTGGTCGCAAGCGCCGCGGTTAGATTTCGTTCAGCAGTAACAACCTCGGTGTATGTGCTCAGGCCTTGCTTGTACGATTCGAGCACCGCGTCGAATGCGCTCTTCGATGCCGTGACTAACTTTTCAGCCGCGTCCTGCTTTTTGAGCGCTGTTCTATAACCGGTGTATGCCTTCCACACATCTCGCGCAGCGGAGTCGCGCGCTCCAGCAAGTTCGTTCTCCGCTTGATGCAAGTCGGCCTCGGCCATATCGAGTTTGTGCCGGCGCGCGAACCCGTCGAAGATCGGCACGTTCATCGTTAGAAACGCGCCAAAGGTCGGCCGCGTGCCCCCGAAGTAGTCCGATTTGGCGACGCTGACCTCCAGGTCCGTTTCGCTAAAGTGCGCGTCTAATGTGACCTTTGGATAATACTCGGCGCGGATCTTGCGGATCTCATATTCCTTTGAACGAACGTTGGCTAGCTTTGCAACGAGATCCGGCCTTTGCGCCAAAGCTTTCGTGATCAATTCACCAACAGAATCTGCCGTCTGACGACCCCGATGGCTTTGCTCTGGCAGATCTGCCACTTTGAGCGACACAGTCGGCAGAAGACCGATGCTCTCGATGAGAGCAACTCTGGCGTCGCTCTCCGCGCCGAGGCTTGCC
>DASWDX010000488.1:0-11944 GCA_036395055.1 Pyrinomonadaceae bacterium
CGGCGTTTGTTGCGGCGTTGTACACTTGAAAGAACATTATTAGATTATCATCTGGATGAAACGCATGGCTGGGTGAGGGGCGGATCTGTACCCCTCCTTGACTGAGGACATCTGCTTGAAATGTAGCCTTTGCCGGCGCCGCGTGACGGCTGAGTAGGACTGGACTTGTGGCAAACTCAGAATCGATCTCAGGCAAAAGGAGCTGCTGTCTTCGGGCGGCTATCTTTCCCGAAAGCCTGTCTCTGAAGGCCAGGTCAACGTTGTAAGAGCCTGGAGGCAATTCCAGATCTTGCCGGTAAAAAATATTATTGCTGATAATTGATTCGTACTGCTTGGGGGAGAGTGCAACATCAAAACTTCCGCCCAGCCGGGATAGGATCTTATCCTGGGCATTGCGAATCACGCCGAAGATGTCCAGGCGCAGCAATTCCTTATTTCCTTCGCGACCGAATTTAACGCCTGCCGGCGGTACTTCGATCGAAACGGGAACGGTATAAAGACCCTCTCGCGATCTAAATGAACTCAACTCCACAAACATTGGCAGGGTAGTATTGGCCTCCGTCTCTGCAAAATTCGCCAGCAAACTCTTCTCTCCGGGTGAGAGCGGCACGATATCCTCATGAGCGATAGCGTAGTAGCCTGATCGCGAGATCACCTGAGCTTCCGGTCTGCGGACTTCGACTTTTAGCTTACGAAAGCCTCCATCAAAATTTGGATCCGTACTTCGGTAGGCTAGCGTATAGCGAGAGCGGATCTCCTGGTCTATTCGCCCCAATCCTTGCGCGATGTCGTTACTACCCTTGATGAACTTTCCACCCGTATCACCTGCGATCCGGTATAGGATGTCATGCTCGCGATTCAGTCCCTCATGCCGGACGCTATCAAAAACTGTCTCGCCACCTACCGCCTGTATCCTTTGTTCCTGACTGATGATTCCTGAAATGCCTGCGAGTGGCGACGAAGCCACAAGGGCTCCGGAATTAGTGCCGCCTTCTCTCAGTCCGGCCGAGTCAATAATATAAATTGCAACATTCGCGCGGTTGGCGATGTCGATAGTGCTTTGAACCTGCCAATCGAGCACGGCTGGCGCGACGAACCCCTGGGAAAATAAAACGAGGGTCTTTTTCCCCGGTATGGCGCGCTGCGCCTCGCAGACGGCGGCGAGCGCGGCGAGAATCGGCCGCGATTGTTGCACGGCGAGTACAGTTCGAAGCTGGACGTATTGCTGAAGCACGCGCGATGCAATCATGGCCTGGGCTGCGGTCGAACCAGCGGCGGCGGTCGTTATCGCACCAACTGGTTCCGATCGTTTCAAGTCTTCCCTCAGTCTGGCGATATTCTCAGTCGTGTCACGCTGGTCGAAGTTCTTCGACGAAGTAGAGACAGCATACGCCTTGTCAACCGCTGAAATAAGTTTCGCCTTGTCTTGAGTGAATGGCTGTAGCAATTGCAACTCGCTCGCCACCGCGAATAATGCCACTGAGTCGGAATCAGATATCTGTTCCTGAATATACTTACGGGTTCCTTCCCCCACGTGCTTCAAATTTGTTAGATCAGTCGTCTGTCCATCTAATACGAGGGATATGATATTCCTTGGCATGTCTCCGGGCGATCGGGGCGTCGCTTCCCCGGTTACGCTTAGCCTACCCGTTTCTTTATCGCCAATAAGAGGCGGATCAAAATACTCGACACTCTGGCGGACGCCATTTTCGAACACCACGAAATCCTCGGCTTTCAGGTCAGAAATGTATTTTCCTTTCTTGTCCTTCACCAGCACATCGATATTTACAAGATTGGTTTTTACACTTATGACTTCTTCCTGGTCGGGAACCTTTTGGCCGCCCTTGTTGTCCTGTAACCGAGCCTGAGTTGCCGAGAGGTATAAGGGGAGGCATAAGGAAATGAGTAAGAGCAAGCGCCCGGGGCCGCACATCTTAGTTAGGATTTTATTCGCAGACATATCCATCCTCACGTTTGCGCAATTTACTATTTAGGTTCCGAATTGCCATTCGTATCGATGCAAGCCTTCACGCGGGCGTAAACGCGCGCAACGATTTCCCGGACCTCTCGTTCAGCTTTTGCTTCTGCGGTGACACGAATAATGGGTTCCGTTTGATCCCCCTGACCAAAACCAGCCGTTTGGAAGCACGACTTTGATACCGTCGCGCAGGTCCATAGGATAACTCTCGTAATCCTGGCGGAGGGCCTTTAGCACCACTGGAAGCTTATACGAAGGACACGCCAATTTCTCCTTGAATATGGTGTAGTGGGGAAATTGATTCAACAGTTCAGTTACCTTTTTCCCCTTTTGTGCGATTAGGTGCAGGATCAGAGCCATACCGACCAGACTATCGCGTGCATAATTGATTCGCGGGTAAATTACGCCGCCGTTGCCTTCGCCTCCAATCACGGCATTACGCTTCTGCATCTCTTCGGTGACATTGGCCTCACCGATCTTCGACAGAAAGACTCGATACCCAAAGCTCGATGCAACGTCTTCGAGAGCGGTGGTGGAAGAAAGATTTGCCACGACCGGGCCTTGCTCTTTGCCAAGTACATAAGCTGTCGCAAGCACCAGCGTATAGTCTTCTCCAATCGGACTTCCTTGTTCCGATACAATTGCCAACCGGTCGGCATCCATGTCCTGGGCGAAGCCGATGTCGGCGTGATGTTTTTTGACTGCGGCGCACAGATCGCTAAGATTTTCAGGCAATGGTTCGGCGCCGCGAGGGAATGACCCATTTGGCGTTACGTTGATTGAGATGACTTCGACGCCGAGAGCTTCAAGTAGTTTTGGTCCTACAACTGAGCCCGCGCCATTGCAAGAATCGAGTACCACGCGCAGTGGTCGCTTAGCTTTCGGGACTGGCCCCAGCGTATCGAGGATCGCTTTTATGTGAAGATTAGTCGCGCCCGAAACCTCTTCAATAGTCCTTATCTCTGTGGCCCTCATCTTCGTGTAATCACCCTGATGATAGATGTCCAGCATCTCGCGCGCTTGACCGGCTCCGAGGAATAGTCCGGCAGGACCGATGAATTTCAGGGCATTCCATTCCGGAGGGTTATGACTGGCAGTAACTGCAATGCCACCCTGGGCCTGATGTTGGCGAACAAGGAGTTGAATTGTCGGCACCGGGCACATGCCGATATTAATAACGCGAACGCCGCTCGATAATAAGCCGGCGATGACGGCCTGTTTCACCATCTCGCCAGAGGTGCGAGGGTCGCGGCCGATCACAACTGTGCCCGCACCAATGTAGGTGCCGAAGGCTTGGGCGAAGCGGACCAACATCACGGGTGTCAGTGAATCACCTATGACACCACGCACACCCGAAATACCGATTTTGAGAGTTGGTATTGCTCTCATACCTCACTTCGATCAGACAAACTTAGTTTGAGAGAGCAGTTCAAAATGGGAGAGGCCTACTTAAATCAACGTGGATAAGCGCTGGCAGACAGCTAAGGCAAGTTGAAGTTTCAGGGACTGGTATTCTGCCCGACTAACTTAGCGACACTTTTCTGGATTCTATTACTCAGCTCAATAATGCTTAATAGATCTCTATCGGCTTTAGCCTTGTCCATCTTGGTGTTATCCAATCGTTGAGCGTCAATTGTCGCGGCATTCTTGAGAGCAGGGTTCTCAACGAAGCCGTCGATTAGCTTACAAAGCTGGACCAGTGCGCTCGTCATATCTCCACTACCGAGAATTGCCAGATTCCTTTTGTCATTTTCTTTGTCACCCGTCGCGCGTGGGACCATATACATCTTTAGCCGGTTAGAGCGCTTGTTAATTTCCTCCGCCTGCTGGGATACGAGGCGGTATTCGATCGGAGTTTTGGCTAAGAGGCTACGCGCGATCTGATTGCGAAGGATCTGGATGCGGGTGAAGTCTTCTTTCATCTTCGCGAGGGTAGCTTCAATTCGTTGTTGATTCGTGTTCTCGGCGGTAGTGTTTAGTTCAGCACTCCGGAGCCTTCCCTCCCGTATCTCTCTTTCCTGAGTTGCAATTTTCGGATTGTTGTTGCCTGGCATGCCTAATCCGCCCGGCGGCCCCCCCTGGCCTGTCGCTGCGTTTGCCATGATCGCGACCAAAAACAGAGCCGCGGCCAGGCGATCTACGAGATCTATAAATAGGCGGTCACATCTCATAGCAGGCTCTTCTATGCTGTGGCGGAAGTATAATGCCGTGAATCCCTTCTTACAATGGTGGGGTAGATTTGGCCTGGTTTAGAGTTCAAGGCTTTAGCTTGCATCGTGAAACTGGTATTAGTATTTCAACCTGTCGCGCGTCCAGTTAAGCAGATGGCTAGCGCCTGGAGCATCTTCAGCCTCGACCATAATGCGGATCATCGATTCAGTACTTGAGGCGCGGACGTGTATCCATCCTCCTGGTAAGTTGACTCTTATTCCATCCGTCGGATCGTAAGCGAGCTGTTCATCCGCAACCGCAGCGCGAAAGTCTTGCAGGACTGAATAGAGGCGGTTCGGTAAGACAGGAATGTTATGCTTCAAAATTGCCAAACGAGGTAGTCGCTCTACCATGTTTGACACTCTCTCGCCTGTGCGCGCCAGGTGTTCGAGAATGAGGCCTATCGCCGCTGCGCTGTCGTGCGTAGATTGCACCTCGGGTACCGTAATACCGCCGCTACCTTCACCGCCACGGACACCGTTGTGTTCGATGATAGCCTCAGAAATATAAGTTTGACCTACCGGAGTGCGCACCACTGTTCCGCCGTAGCGTGCCGCAATTTTTTCGATAGCACTGGTAGTTGAGACGTTCGTCACCACAGTCCCCGTCTTTGCTTGCAATCGAATGTCTGTTGCCAGGCTAAAACCCATTTCCTCAGACTGTGGTTCGCCCAGCTCGGTTACAATTCCCAGCCTTTCCCCATCGGCATCGTGCGCGAAACCAATATCAGCATGGCCTGCCGACAATGGCGGAGAGCTGGGCCATAGTTTCGGGCTTAGGCTCGGGCTGATGTGGAAAACCGAGCGTTGGGTCGTCATTCACAGCCAGAACTTCGCATCCCAACGTTTGCAGCCAGCGAGGACTTAGCAGTGAGCAGGCGCCATTACAGCAATCCACTGCTACCGTTAGCCGCCGTGACCTGATGGCCTGTACATCAAATGCTTTTTCCAGCACGTCGATGTGTTGCGCAATGGGATCTTCATAATTAATTGTTTGTCGAATGGCATCCCATGTAGCTTTGGCAAACTCGCCTTGGTGGAAAATGTCCAGCAGTTCTTCTCCCTGCGTTGGATTAAGATACAGCCCGTCGTTGCGGACAAACTTAAGTGCGTTCCATTCCGACGGATTATGCCCGCCCGTGATTGCAATGCCACCCTCAGCCTTCAACCAATTGACGGCTAATTGCAAACTCGGAGTGGGACAAACGCCGAGATCAAAAACGTCGCAGCCGGCAGCCAGCAGTCCCGCAAGAACGGCAGAACGTATCATTGGCCCGGATGCCCTGGTATCGCGACAAAGCAGAATCCGACCGCCATCCAGATACGTGCCGAATGCTTGAGCGAATCCGACAGCAAGCTCTGGGGTTAATGTTTCCCCAAGAATGCCGCGGACTCCTGTAATGCCGATCTTGAGTGCCCTCATATATGGTTAAGCGGATTGGCGCGGACAACAAGAGAACCGAAGCATCGGGCATTTCGGATCTCAATGCACTTAGTACTCAACGCGGACGGGGGTGCTTCCTGCTACTCGTCAGGGGGACCTGAACGGGCGCGATGTTCCAACCTCCGACCGCAAGGAAAGGCGCCGCTGCATTCGCGTCCTTGAGACTATAGGTCGCGGCAATCTGTTTTCGTTTGCCTGGCGCCAGCGAGAAATAGTTATCTTCCCAAACAATCGGCAGGATGTCGCTTCCATCACGAGTCTGTTTGATTTGCAGCCGAACGAAAAACGCCAAACTGGTGCTGGGATTCGAGATGGTAACATTCGCAGTTTCAATTCCGCCTTTTCGAACCGACCTGCCGGAGACGGAGAGCTTTACCGCCGGCAGTTGCTGAAGTTGGGTCATGTCTGCGAACGAGCTTACGGGCGTGTAGTACCACTTTGACTTCTGTGGGTCGAGCACGTCATCCCTGGTCGAAAGCCAGTAAAAATTTGAACTGATTGTCTGACCGCGATTGTCTTCAAGCGCAAGTTGGAGGAAATATGTGGGCGAAAGATCCGGAATCTCAGGTAACGTAATAGCCTTCAGATTGCTATCAGCCTCCACGTCGACATTGATTGTCCTTGCAAACTTTTCTGCAAAATTTATGTCGTAAACCTGTGCCGTCAACTTCATGCCTGGTAATGGTTGGTATTTTGTATTGATGACAACGATAGATTTGTCATCATAAGAATATTGCACGTGTACGGCCTCGCATGCCTTTTTCGTCCCAAAATAGCCACCGCCAGGCATCAGGAAATAATCGTAGAGATGCCAGATCATTGAAGGCCAGGCATTGTTGAGCATCCATTGGATCACGCCAGTCGATCCGTAACGGTTCCGCCCATAAGCCTCAAACATCGCGCGTTGGCCCTCATAGGTCATCAACTGTGACTTCATCGCATAGTCTTCGGCACTTGTGGCGGAACCATAGCGCGCGTTCAAGGCCTGGGTGAAAACTTCCAGGTTCTTGAATTCGCCGCCGCCGGCGTGATAGTTCCAAACCTCATTGATAGGCCAAAGCTTTTCTTTCGGGATCATGCGGCGCAAGCTTTCAATTGGAGGGACCGCCGGGCCGGGACTTATCTCGGTGGCGAAAGCGTATGCGCCACCTGCCTGCTTATCGAGCAGCCAGTAAGAGGGTGGCACCCATTCATAAGGTCCTTCCATCTTCACTCCGGTGGCTCCTGTAAACTCCGCCTCTTTTGCTGTCGCCGAGGAAAGGTAAGGATTGGGCCAGTGATACTTCTTAAGGATGTCGATATACATCTGCTCAATATCCGCTGGCGGTGGGTTGTCGCTGCCGTTTAGCCAAACTAAAACACTTGGATGGTTTCTGAGACGTCTAATCTGATCCGCTTGCGACTTCGCGGCAATCTCATAATCTTCTTTGTCCCAAACCGGTCCCTTTTCGTAATCGTTGGGTCTATATTTCCAGTGCTCCCAATGAGAGCAACAGCACCATCCAGCCATGATTAGAATGCCCATCTCGTCGGCAAGATCGAAAAAGTAATCCGGCTGAAGTTGCCCTTCGAGCCGAATCGTATTGAGGTTCATGTCTTTGACATACGCAAACTCGTTTTTGATTCTTTGCCGGTCGAAGCGCAGAAACATATCCGAGGCCCAGCCGCCGCCGCGAACAAGAATGTTCTTACCGTTTACTTTAAAGACGCGATGTTTTTTGTCGTCCAACTCCGAGGTTATCTCCCGGATGCCGAAGCGCGCATTTTGACGATCAGATATTTTGCCGTGCGTCTCAAAGTCGATTTCGAGGTTGTACAAATTCTGTGGTCCTTGATTAATAGGCCACCACACGCGCGGATGTTGAATCTTCAGTTGCGGAAAATCTTTTGGTGTAAAAGAGATGGATCTCGTTTCTCCAGCGGCAAGTTTGACTGGTTGTGAGAATCGCACTCCCTCAATACGGCCGCTGACCCTGCCTTCGACTTCGTGATCAGTCGCGTTGTGTGCCTCGGCATTAACAGTCAACTCCGCACTATCGAGCGAAGGCGAATCGAAATGAGTGGCCACTTGCGAATATCTGAGCGCCACGGGTCCACTACTCATGAGATAAACATCGCGAAAAATTCCCATGTTTTTGTCAGGAGGCATCGGATTCCAGTCCACCCATGTCCATGCGAGATCGTCGATTTGCTGAGGAAATACCTCAACCGCCAGGGTATTCAACTCGCCTGCCCGGGCGACTCCGGTAATGTTCAACTCATGAGTGCGAAACGTGCCCGCGATTTCCTCGGCGCCCGCGATCCGTTTGCCATTCAGCCAGACATTGGCGCGGAAGTTAATGCCCTGGAAATTAAGCCATAGCTCGCGTTCACGAAAGGTGGGCGGGACGCGAAACTGAGTTCGATACCACCATGAGTCACGAAAAGGGCTGTCTTCCGGCATTGGTAGGAGCGAGAAGTTTGCGCCTATCGGGTATTTGCAGCCGGGCATCAATCTGAGATTCATGCCGAAGAAGGGATCAGGATTAACTTTGTTCTCGACTAAAGTTCCAGCCACGGTCGAAGGCATTGAGGCTGGATACCATTTCACCACGGGCCGGTAAGTATTGTTCGAAAGTTTATCGCCCGTCTCTTTAACTACGGCTGACGATTGAATGGTCCAACCCTTTTGCAGAAAGACCTTCGAGCCGGCAGCCTTGCGGCTCACTTGAACCTTTGCGAAACTGCTGAAGGGGGTGCCCACCAAAAACGAAATTATTCCACCCAACAGTGCGACCAGCTTCCACCTGGTTTCCGGTAGTTTCACAATTGGTTTCCTTTCGAAATTGTTAATCGGCCGGCTTCTAAGCAGGCCTTGCAAAAGGCCAGCTCTCGGTGTACCAGGACCAAATCAGGAAAAAGATCACGCCAAGCAATAAAGTCACTAAGCCAAGCAGAATTATTGGCCAGTCGGTCGTGGCAAAAATAAACACCCAGCCAATAAGCGCCACGATACTGGGCAGCGGATATAGCCACATGCGATACGGGCGCTTCATGCCTGGTGCGCGTTTTCTTAGTAGCGCGACGGCAAAAATCTGACCTATGAACTGAATTAGAATCCTGGTGGTGATGAGCGCGTCGATCACTATTCCCAGCGAGAAGAAACTGCAAATTATCGAAATCACGCCGAGCACGATCAACGAAATGTATGGGAAATGTTTTGTCGGATGAAGCTTTCCGAAGGTCTTGAAGAAATAACCGTCCTGGGCCGCCGCATAGGGAATTCGAGAATAGCCCAACAGCAGAGCAAAAACGGAACCAAACGCGGTCCATAAAATCATCACCGTAAATATTGTCGCCGCTTTCGCACCATAGATTTTTTCCATGAAGATTGAGACCACAAAATCCGATTGGGGGTGCTCGTTGTAGGGAACAAAGTCTCGCCAGGAAACGACGCCGATAATCGAAAGGTTGATGGCCAAATAGATAATCGCAACAGCGATCACGCTGATGATAATGGACCGGGGAATGGTGCGGCCGGGGTCTTTCACTTCATCGCCGAGGTAACAAATATCGTAATAACCGAGGTAATCGTAGACACCGATTCGTGAAGCGGCGCCGAGACCAAAAAGGAATCCCAACGAGAAATTGAATGCGGCGGGCGGAAAGTCGAAAGCGCGCGCGGCATTGAAATGCATTGCACCGGTGACAATGACCGTAAGGCTGGTCAGTAATGTCCCAATCCACAAGCTAACGGTGATCTTGCCGATTGAGGTGATGCGACGATACAGGAGAGCAATGTTGAGCACGCCGACTATCACCACCACGAGCAGAGTTCCGCTCGGCGTAATTCCCTTCCAGATGTAGCCGAAATACCTGGCAAAGCCGATGTAGCCTGAAGCTATTTCAAGTGGGCCGCTAAGAATGAATTGCCAGATGAACAGAAAAGCCATGAGGCGTCCGAAAGTTTCGCGGCCATAAGCCTCGCGCAGGTAAACGTAAGTGCCTCCGGATCCGGGCATCGAAGCGCCAAGCTCACTCCACACCATTCCATCAGGTATCGCAATCAAGAGAGCGACAATCCAACCAACCATTGCTTGTGGACCACCAAGCGCTGACATCAGCAGCGGGATCGTAATAAAAGGGCCGATCCCAATCATGTTGGACATGTTGAGCGCGGTCGCCTGCAATAGTCCGAAGCGCCTCAGAAGGTGCTGGTCTGCTTCTTGTTTCATGGATTTGCCATCATTGAAACGACGCGATTGGCGCACCATCATATCTGAAGAGCACAATCTGTAAAGGTAATTTTTAGCCCCGAAGCGGCGCTTCAAAGTTCCTGACTTTTTAATTGACAATTCGGACCCTGAAACAGTAATTTGCGCGCGAGAAAACAGACCCTGAGGATAAACTAATGAGCC
Source organism: Pyrinomonadaceae bacterium (assembly GCA_036395055.1). Taxonomy (GTDB): domain Bacteria; phylum Acidobacteriota; class Blastocatellia; order Pyrinomonadales; family Pyrinomonadaceae; genus PSRF01. The sequence goes on from DASWDX010000488.1 coordinate 10,030, forward strand.
GAACGATTCTGCTTGCAGTCGCAATCGTTGTTATTGGTGTGCCTTCCGTACTTCCTGGCAAGGCACACTCTTCACGCTGGGAAATTCAAGGCGGGAATAAAACTTTGCCTGAGCTGCTCGGTTATCCAGCCGACACAAAGCTCCTGATCGTGCATGCTGATGATCTGGGCATGACCCGCTCCGTAAACGCCGCCACGATCAAAGCGTTTGAGAGTGGCCTGGTCACGTCGGGAAGCATAATGGTCCCGTGTCCGTGGCTACCCGAGATAGCGGCCTATGCGCGGAGCCATCCACAAGCCGACCTCGGCTTGCACCTGACGCTCACAAGTGAATGGTCTCCTTATCGCTGGGGACCGGTGCTATCAAAAGATCGGGTCGCGTCGCTGTTGGATAAGAGCGGCTATTTTTACCTGACGGAAAGCGACGCCGCGTCACACGCAGATCCGAAAGAGGTCGAAGCGGAAATTCGCGCCCAGATTGAACGCGCGCGCTCATTTGGCATTCAACCTACTCATCTCGATTCTCACATGGGCACGCTCTATCAAAACAAGACGCTGTTTGAGATCCTTCTTCGGGTGGCACGTGATAACAAACTGCCAATTAGATTGTCCAAAGAATGGCTGGCTTCGACGGACTATCTCCCTTCCATACTTAGTCCCGGCGATGTGGCCGTCGACAGAATCATTAGCATTGAACCAAGCGTGACGGCAGAGGGTTGGGACAAGTTTTATACAGACGCCATCAAAGGCATTCAGCCAGGTGTGACGGAGATGGTCATTCACCTTGCTTACGACGATGAAGAGATGCGTGCGGCAACCGCCGATCATCCAGACTGGGGCGCTGCCTGGCGACAGCGTGACCTGAAATTCTTTACCAGCGACAATTTCCGGAAATTACTTCAGGAGAACCATGTCAAACTGATCACTTGGCGCGAAATCGGGAAGATGCAATACCCTAATCAGAAGTAATCCATTTTCCATTTCTCATTTGAGATTTTTCATTTGTCATTAAGTGAGTTATGTCTTCCCTCCCCCGAGAGTTTTCGCGAAGGTTCTCTTTGGCGACGGTTTCAACTTAGTTGTCGGCAAGGAGAAATGAAAATTGAATTCGTTTTGTTACAACTACACGATCGCCACCAATGATCTCGAAGGTAAATCCAACTGAAGCAAATCAACGGAGTCCGCAATGTTACCAAATAGACAATCGCGACGCGACTTCCTCAGAACTGGAGGTGTTGGGCTACTCGGCGCTGTAGCCTTTCGCGGCGGCACGCTCACGCTTGAGAGAATTCGCGAGCTTACTCTTTATGTGGGTACCTACACCTCAGGAAAGAGTGAGGGCATTTATGTCTACCGAATGAATTTGGAGACGGGCGAACTCACGCGCTCTAACAGTATCAAGGCGGTCAACCCTTCTTTTCTGACGATCGATGGAAGCCGACGCTATTTGTATGCGGTGAACGAGGTGACGAACTTTGGTGGAAAATCGAGTGGGGCGGTGAGTGCATTCGCTATTCATCCGACCACCGGTAGCCTCAAATTCTTAAATCAACAAGCTTCAATGGGGGCCGACCCTTGCCACGTGATTGTCGATCGCACCAGACGGTTTGCGTTCGTCGCAAATTATACCGGTGGAAACGTCTCGGTCTTTCCTATTCAGCGTGACGGCTGTCTGAGTCCGGCCACGCAGGTGATACAGCATCATGGCTCCAGCGTAAAGAAACAGCAGGAAGGACCACACGCTCATTGCGTTATTCTGGATCGCTCCAACCGGTATGCTTTTGCCTCCGACCTCGGCCTCGACAAGATAATGATTTACCGATTTGACTCCCGAGCCGGAAAGCTCGAGCCTGGTAAAGAGCCGTGGGTTCAAGTTAGATCAGGTGCCGGACCGCGGCATTTTACGTTCCATCCCA
>DASWDX010000489.1:0-2295 GCA_036395055.1 Pyrinomonadaceae bacterium
GGAAAAGGATTATATTAGGCCATCCCCTGGTACGCCTTCTGTCACGACAAAAGTACATGACCGAAATTGAGGCTCGCCCACTCAACATCGTTTGCCTCGCCACCTATTTCAAAGGCGGCGACTTTATTCGCGAATGCAAGCGCCTCGGTTGTAAGGTCATTCTGATCACCAAGGAAAAAATGCTCGGGGAAGACTGGCCCCACGACAGTCTCAATGATCTGATCGCGGTACCCAACGATGCCGGACCGGCGCTCATGATCGACCTCGTTGCTTTCATCTCGCGGAAATTGAAACCGGATCGCGTGGTTGCGCTGGAGGAGTTTGACGTAATGACCGCGGCCTTGATTCGGGAACACTTTTGCCTGCCGGGAATGGGCAGTTCCATGGCAAAAACCTTTCGCGACAAATATCGGATGGCGGAAGCTGCCAGGAAAGCCGGATTAGTCGTTCCTGAGTTTGTGCCGTTGATTAATCCGGATGCGTTGAAAGAGTTTATGCAGCGCGTGCCGCCTCCCTGGATTATCAAACCGCGTTCGGATGTTTCCGCGATAGGGATTCGTAAAGCAAATGAAGCAACGGAAGTGTGGCGCATAATTGATGAGATGAACGAGCGGGAGAACCTGCGCGAGCGCGCCTCCTATTATTTGTTAGCGCAGTTTGTTTCAGGCGAAGTTTTTCACGTTGATTCTATCGTCAACAACGGCCGTGTGGTATTCGCTGGAGCAAATCGGTATGGACGTCCACCGCTGGAAGTGGCCCATGGAGGCGGCGCCTACGTGTCGCGAACAGTTGCGCATCGATCGGAGAACGAAAAGAAGCTCTATGCAATCAACCTCAGGTTGGTAAAGGCCCTGAAGCTTGACCGCGGCGCTGCGCACGCGGAGTTCATTAAGAGCGATGCTGATGGCCGCTTCTATTTCCTGGAGATTGCCGCGCGCGTGGGCGGTGCCTACATTGCTGACGTTTTAGAAGCAGCATCGGGACTCAATCTCTGGCGCGAGTGGGCGAAGATTGAAGTGGCGGACGCTGGTAGCAGACGGCAGGAGCAGGCGGCAGGAGCAGGACAGAAGCCCGGCAGTCAGGGAGGGCTCAGTAGCAGGCGGCAGGAGCAGGCGGCAGGAGCAGGGCAGAAATCCGATCGTCAGGAAGAACTCCGATCAAGTCCCGGCGGCAAACTCAAACCGTTGCGTAATGAATACGCGGGCATCGTCCTATCTCTTTCGAAACAGGAACACCCCGACACCTCTTCTTACAACGATCCTGAGATTGTCTATCGCGTGAAGAAGCGGCACCATGCTGGTCTGATTGTGCGATCTAGAAACCTGGATCGCGTAGAAGAGCTACTCGAACAGTACGTCCACCGCTTCGCTGACGACTTTGTCGCCGTCGTCCCGCCGCTTCAGAAGGCTGAGTAGATCGAGTCTTCGGCGTGGTCGTTAGTTCACACTTTCTTCAATGGCCAGATGTCCACGCTGATTTCCTCCGAGTAGAGTAAATGGGGATCGCCTTGCGGCGTGGGCAGACCGTGGGATTCGACCATGCTTGAGTTGAGCGAAATGAGTTCAGCCTTTTGCAATGGCCAGGGCTCGTGATGAATGCGCGCGCGGTAAAGTTTTCCGTTGTGCACAGTGTCCAGACAGTAGCGCTCGGTAAGAAAAATTTCCAGCGAGTCGGGTGTCGAACCCTGAGACCGCGCCAGGAGCTCGCCGATGTTCCACGCAGTGTGAAGTTCGGCGGGTGCGCCGCGGCGATCCTTACGTAAGGAGGAATATCGGATGGTATTTCCCGTCTGCTCCAGCGACATCCGCGCGTAAAAGTAAGGCAGGTAATAAGACTTGCGCGCTCCCCAAACCGCCAGTCTGCTAGCCGCATCGAGCGAGAGGAACCAGACGCTGGGAACGCCCCGGTGATGGACGTAAGTGCGCACGTTGAGTTCATGAAAGGCGCTCGTGCCCGGGATTGGTGGAAGAAGTGACGCACGAATCCCCCACATCGTGAAGGGCACGACGCCAATCCATGCCGAGTCATCAAACGTGTCAATCTCGAGCTGAGAGGGAACCAGAGGTCGCAGCAATTTCGCATCAATGCGCCAGTGCATGAAGAGGAGTTTGCCCCAGTTCTGATGCATGATGGGCAGACAGTCAGGCCGCCGGCGCATCGCGAGGCGATCGAGATCGGTTGGGTTATCTTGCTTCACTAATAACAAAAGAGCGGGGGCAAGCCCGCCTTCCTAACCTCGAGACTTTCGAGCATGAGTGTCTCACCTTTTTTGAGAGACGTTCATCGTCGATCCTT
>DASWDX010000490.1:0-4680 GCA_036395055.1 Pyrinomonadaceae bacterium
ATTACCTTTTGATATTCATTCAGAACCTTATTATCAACAATCACCAATGAAATCATCGAGACATATCTTACTCGTCACTGCCACAGCCGCCTGCACATCGCTTTTATTCGGCTGCGCCACTACACAGACCAGCACCCAGAACAGAGAAAGCATGCTGGTGGCCTCCGGCTTTAAGGTCATCACTCCCAAGACCGCCGCGCAGCAGCAAAAGCTACAAAACCTTCCGCCAGGTAAAGTAACCATGGTCCAGAAAAACGGGAAAACGTATTACATTTTTCCAGACCCTACTCATAACCAGGCCTATGTCGGCGGACCCAAGCAGTACCGCCATTACCAGGAGCTGCGCACGACAAATAAACTTGCCCAGGAGAATGTGGAAACGGCCGAGATGTACCAGGATGCGGCGATGCAGTGGAGCGTATGGGGCGGCTGGGGCGCAGGCTTCGGGGCATTTGGACCAATGGGAGGTCCGGGGCTGTATTAGCGCAAACCGGGCTGGGGCCATCTGTTACTTCGGTGAACCCAGCTGACTGTGTTTCGTCGGGTACGGATGTCTATTTATCTGGCGTACGTCTGGGTGGCTTCCCGGATCGTTTGTTGGCGAATTGCCTTTAGCTTTTGGTACTGTTCCTGCGAAAGAATGGCCTTCATCTGAGGATCAGTCTGCTGATGAATGGCTCTGATGCGTTGAACTTTCTGAATCTTCGAAAGCGAGTTGTCGTTCTTGATCGCTTCCACTTTCGGTGCTTCCTCCCGAAGAATGGGTAAAAATTTGAGCTTTTGCTGCGGCGTAAGGTCAAGCTGCTGTGATATCGCCTCAATCTTTGAAATTCCGCCGGCCTTTTGAGCGTTCGACGTTGATGCCAGCAATACAAATGTCGCGGAGCACAGAGCGGCGGTTAAAAGATAAATGCGGTTTTTCATATTTTCGTTTCTCCTGATTTGGTGGCGTGATCGTGCCCATGACTCAGAACAAGTCAAGCCGAATCGCGGGACACGCTTAATTCATCGGCATTGCCCTAAAGTCCTATAGGCACTTCCTCGTCGATCTGCCAAAATTCGTAACTTAACTCAGAAAATCCAACCGTGTAAAAACTAATCAAAACCTCGAAACCATGAAAACCAACCTTATCAATTCCCTTTTCGCGAGTATCGCATTACTCCTCATTGCCAGCTGCGCATCAATGACTCAAGCCCCAAGTACGCCACCCTCAGCCACTGTCAGGATTCAAGAGTGGTCCGCTGCCTATTACGCTCAGGCTGAAACCGGAAAGGGGAGCCTCTATTACAACGGCCGGCGGCACCATTTTACCATCTCCGGTGGGGGCGTTGGCGGCTCGGGCGCTCAAAAGGTCTCTGCCACCGGCAAGGTCTATAACCTGAATAGGCTCTCCGACTTCTCCGGAACTTACCATGGCATCAGCCGCGGACTCACCCTGATCGAGGGGAAGATGCATGCCAAGCTGACCAACCAGAATGGTGTGGTCATGTATCTCGCCGGCCAGACCGAAGGCCTGGCCTCCTCCCTTGGAGCGCAGGCCTTTGAAGTCAACTTAACAAATTGAGGGAGCAAACGAGCAAGCTCGCGCTTTTGTGGCCGGCAGTTGTGTTGCATGCAGTTTTGACGCTGCTTCTCGCGTGGGTTTGGCACCACAGTAAATTACTGTTCGCAGTTTTGGCGCTCATTCCCGTCGCCTTGTTAGCTCAGACTCTTGCTCCAACACCTTCTTATTTTGGCCAGGCCGAACTCTCTAAAGTGGAAGAATGGGTGCTTTCTCAAGGCGCTGTAGAATCGATAGCCCCGGAGGTGGCGGCCATACTCGGCGTTGGCAGTGATCGTCTTCCAGTGAAACTAAAGTCGTATCGCACCTCGGACGGCAGCAGTGTCGCATTTGCTGTCAGCACCAACCCGAAGCAAGAGGGCATCGTGCTTTCTGCGCTTAAAACAATAGCAGACAAGATGAAAATTTATTCAGTAGGCACTGCCTGGCTTACGGACAGATCAGGAACTCTTCGCCGAACGATAGCGGTAGATGCTTCGGGCGCCAGAGTTCTTCCAGACAGCTCCCGCGCGGCAGCATTCAAAAACATCAAGGACTTCTTTGTTAAGAAACTTCAGGCTACCAGTCCCAGCAATACTTCATCACCGTCTCCCAGCATATCTGCAACGGCTGCGGGAGGGAAGAAAGAAACCAATTGATAAGAGTTCAACAAACTATGAAACACTTGGAACCTGCTGACCGTTCTTAGCTTCACCTTGGGCACGGCAGGACAGCGCATGGCATTGGCCTAAAGTCCTATAGGCAGATCGCCCGCGGTGCGGCAAAATTGCGCTTATTCAGATGAGTTAGCCGAGCAACAACGAACCAGATTAACACCTATGAAATCGACACGACAGATCTTCCTTTGCGGGATGCTCGCTGCCGCCGTGATGGCGGTTGCGCCTTCCGCAAGAGCACAAATCCAAACAACTGGCACGCCCGGTTCACCCGGCGCGACGACCACCATTGACGGCAGATACCTGCCGCCACCACCGCAGCCGTTCCACGGGGATATTCAGCCCAATGCTTATGAGTCCAAGCCGTATTGGCCGGAACTGGTGACCCCGCCGAAAGGCGCACCCAATGTCTTGTTGATCATGACCGATGATGTCGGCTTCAGCGCGCCGAGCACCTTCGGCGGCTTGATTCCGACGCCGGCGCTGGATCGCGTCGCCCAGATGGGTTTGCGTTACACCCGGTTCCATACCACGGCGCTTTGTTCGCCGACGCGGGCTGCGCTCCTCACCGGCCGCAACCACCACTCGGTAGCCACCGGCGTGGTTGTAGATCAGGCGACCGGCTACCCCGGCTATAACAGCGTCATCCCGCGCGATGCCGTTGCCATCGGCGAAATACTCCGGCAAAATGGCTATGCCACGTCGTGGTTTGGCAAGGACCACAACACGCCGCAATGGTCGGGCAGCCAAGCCGGGCCGTTCACCGACTGGCCGAACGGGCCGATCAAAGGGTTCGACTACTACTATGGGTTCATCGGCGACGACACGACACAGTGGACGCCGGGCAACCTGTTCCGCAATACCACGCCCATCCAGCCGTATCTCGGCCACCCAGGTTGGAATCTGGTTACTGCGATGGCCGACGAAGCGATCGCGCACATCAAAATGCTGAACGAAGTCCAGCCCGACCGGCCGTTCATGGTCTACTACGCGCCCGGTGCCACACATGCGCCGCATCACCCGACCCCGGAGTGGATCAAGAAGATCAGCGACATGCACCTGTTCGACAAAGGCTACGAAGCGGTGCGCCAGCAAATTTTCGCCAATCAGAAGAAGCTGGGCGTGATTCCTAAGGACGCGCAACTCACTGCCTGGCCAGATACCATTCCAAAATGGGACACACTATCCGACGACGCCAAGAAGCTCTATATCCGGGAAGTTGACGTCTATGCGGCCTTCCTTGCCTACACAGATTACGAGATTGGTCGCGTGATCCACGCTGTCCAAGATGCCGGCAAACTCGATAACACGCTGATCATCTACATCAGTGGCGATAACGGCGCGAGCCCCGAGGGAACGTTGAACGGCACTTACAGCGAGTACGCCGATTTGAACGGTGTGCATCCCTCAGTGGAAATGAACATGAAGTTCTACGATGCCTGGGGCACCAACGAGACTTACTGCCATTATGCGGTCGGTTGGGCCTGGACCTTCGACACTCCCTACCAGTGGACGAAGGAAGTGGCGTCATTCTTCGGAGGCACCCGGAACGGGATGGCCATGGCATGGCCCGCGCGCATCAAGGACAAAGGCGGCATTCGCAATCAGTTCCACCATGTCATCGACATCGTGCCGACGATCCTCGAAGCGACCGGGTTGCCAGAGCCGGCAATGGTCAACGGAATCGCACAGAAACCGATTGAAGGTACGAGTATGGTGTACACATGGGACAAGGCCAACGCGCCGGACCGACGGACGACACAATACTTCGAGATGTTTGGCTCACGCGCGATCTATCAAGACGGCTGGATCGCTTCGGCGCCGCCGGTGATTACGCCATGGATTCTCACGATGACAGGTGCCACCAAAGATGTTATGAACGGGTTCAAGTGGGAATTGTACGACCTGAACAAGGACTGGACACAATCCAAGGACCTGGCATCACAAATGCCGGACAAGCTGCGCGATTTGCAGCAAGCCTTCACCATGGAGGCGGCGAAGTACAACGTGTTCCCGCTCGACGACTCCCGCGTCCCGCGGTTCTTCGGTGAGAAGCCAAACTACACGCCGGGCCGAACGGTGTTCACTTACTCAGGCGAGTTGAGCAACGTGCCGTTTCCAGGCTCCGCCGGCGCGCCGGATCTGCTGGACAGGTCGTACACCATCACGGCGGACATTGAGGTTCCGGAAGGCGGCGCGGAAGGCATGCTGGTCACCGATGGCGGTCACTTCGGCGGCTACGGCTTCTATTTGTTGAAGGGCCAGCCGGTCTTCACTTGGAACTTGATCCAACTCGAAATGGTGAAGTGGCAGGGCAAGGACGCGCTTGCGTCCGGCAAACACACGCTTGAGTTCGACTGGAAGTATGACGGTCCGGGGCTGGGCAAGGGCGGTACCGGCACACTCAAGGTGGACGGCAAGACTGCGGACAGCCATCCAATGGCGCACAGTCTCGGCGGCGG
>DASWDX010000491.1:0-11650 GCA_036395055.1 Pyrinomonadaceae bacterium
ACGCCCATCGTGAGAATAGTTAACACTGTGATCGTAATAACGAGCTCAATAAGCGTGAACCCGAGTTGGTGTTTGCTCACGCCAAACCTTCTGTTGAATAACTGGCTGAAAACAGACCGAGACAGAGTGACGCGGCGACCGGGAAGCTGAGCCACTATCACCGCATCGCCGCGTTCTGGTTTATTCGAACTTCGCTCTCGCAGGTAAATCACCTTCTTACTGCTTCACGGTTGCGCGAGCCGGGACCACCTCGACCGCCAGATTCCGAGCGTCTGCCGGGACAAGGTTGATAGAATCTTTATCCAACAAGAGTCCGGCGTTGCCGAGCCCCACACCTTCCACATCAATGAAGAGCAACGTTCCCGTACCTCTCATTGACGCTCCGCCATTCAAATTAGAAACGGAAATCAGGCATACGCCCGAAGCGTCTAATGATTGAGAGAAACTCGCCCCAGTGCTTTTTCCGTCCTTACTGTCCAGAAGAGATCCAGCTGAAACCACTTGCACTTTCACTACTCTTGGATCAAAGCGGAGAGCAATCACTGCTAGGGCCAGCGAAACATCTGACTTCAACTCGAGCGCAAAGCGCCGCGTTTCACCAACTCTCATCGACTGCTCGCCAGGGGATAGGCTTAGCTGCGCAATTCTGGCGTTCGTGTTGATTGGAGCTATGGCTGCCTCGATTGGTTTCGGCAGGCTCGTCAGGACAGCGCCCCCGCTGAGATTCGTATTTACAGCCGCAACTTCGGTCGCGGCGCTGTTACTTACAAGAGACTTCGGCGCCGGCACATAAGCCGGTAACTCCTCGGCCGGAATCTGTACCTTCGCAGTTTGCTGCGTACCGGTTGTATTTGGCTGAGCGACTGAATTCAGCGCGGCGTTGGTATTAGCAGAAGGAATGGCCGCATTCGTCGCGGCGCTCGGCGCCGTTTGGTTAGCCGGGGCAGGCCCGGTAGTTTGCGTCACGTCGCGATTCGTCGCGGTTGTCGGAGGATTATTTGGAAACACGCCAGGAGAAGACGCAGCCTCATTCACCTTCGCGGTTGCGTTCTTTTGCTGGCGGCGAAATTCGGCCAACTGATCTTCGCGGTCAGCTTCGCGCAGCATGGCTTCAAGTGAGCCCGTGGTAGGAGATTGCAAAGTGCCGCTCGGTCGCATCTCTTCGTCACGTGGCGTGACTGCCGGCGCACGCAGCACGCGCGGCGTAACGGCGATCACAATATCTACCTGACGATTATCGCGGGTAGGTGATGAAAACAGGCGGCCCACGATTGGAAGTCCGCCGAGTACAGGTAGACCACGCCGCCCATTCGTCTGCACATCCTGGGAAACGCTGGCCAACATCATGGTGCGGTTGTTTTGCACACGCGCAGTTCCAGTAATCGTTCGTTCGGTGAAGGTCGGGGTTGGACTCTGCGCACCCAGAACGTCTTTCGACTCAATGCTCATCTTGACCTGCACGTCCTGATTCGGAAAGACCTGCGGCGTAAATTTCAACGTCAACCCCGTCGGTTCATAATTGATTACGGGGAAACCGCCGGTGGGAAAATTGAACTGTCCGGGAGTGGTGCCTGCGGCTCCGGTTTGAATTCCAAACGGATACGCCTGCGCGGTTTGCACGGGAACGCGCTGTCCGATGCGGGCAGTTGATTCTTCACCATTGAAAGCATGAACCTGCGTCGATGCAATCAGCTTTGTATTGTTCTTGCTTTGAAAAGCGGTAAGCACGGAGGACGGTATCAATAGAGCAGCCGCGGCAGCAGTGGGAGCCCCGCCGACTATACTGCCGAGGTTTACACCGGTTGCCAGCCTGTCAAGGGTCCCATTAGACGTAAGGACTGCCAAGCCAGGCGAGCCGCCAAGAGTTAAGGTGCTGCTGTCTTGGCCAATCTGATTTCCGAATTGGAGAAGGTCGCTCTTGGAAACTTCATAGATGTTCACGTCCATTACGACTTCGGCGCGATCCTTGTCGATGCTCTGAATCAGCTCACCAATCAGACGAACGTTTTCCGCAGTGTCGCGGATAGTCAAGCTGTTGGTATCTTTGTCTGAGACAACAATTGTTTGCGGCCGGCCTACGGAGGGCGGGATCGCCTGTCCAACGAGAGTCTTGACCTTATCGGGATCGCTGTTTGCGAGAAAGAAGGTGCGCAAGACCAGTTGCTGATATTGCGGACGACGGGTTTGATCGGCGACGAGGATTGTGCGCCGGCTCAGTTTCTGGAAAAACAGGCTCTCCTGCAGAAAGATGTAGTCGAGGGCTTGAGAAGTGGTGACGTCGCGCAAATTGATATCGATAGTTCGTGGTTGGACAAACGACTGACGGTCGAAAATAACATTCAGGTTGAGCTGTTCAGCCAGGCTGCGAATGAAAGCCTTCAAATCTCCGCTGTAACTTATTACGCGGAGTTGCTCGGTTCGTGCCAGCGGCAAAGAAGGTTCCTGCGCGCTTATCGGACTCAGGCTTCCCTGCTCCGTGTTTTTTTGTCCGTTTTCACTTCCGCCGTTGTTCCCTTCCTTCACGCCCTGCAGACGCAGCATCCGCTCCATCTCCGACACAGCCAGCTCGTTGACGGCATCGTATCCGTAAGCTTGCCGAAAAGCGTTATACGCGCCGACGAAATCCCGCTGCTCTGCGAGCGCACGTCCCTGCTGCATGTACGACTGCGAGGCATTGAAGCTCGCGCGGCGAAAATGCAGTTGATATTCCAGGTTTGACGGGTCGGCGGCAACAGCGAGGGTAAACTCCTGGGCGGCTCTCTCCCATTGCTGAGCAGACTCGTATTTAACTCCCGCGTTGAAGTGTTTGTCACCCTTCTTGGCTTGAACCGCAAGCGGCAGCAGCAGCAGCGAAAAGGTAAGCAGCAGGGAAACGAAGATGCGAGTTTCTGTCTTTATTCTCATAGCAGTCTCTCTTGGTGAAGGTGGACGGTTGAAGCAGCCGAATAACGTGGCCTAATATTGCCGCTTAGGAGGCTAAGATGCAAGTATTTTTAGCCGAAATAACGTGGCATAATTTAGCCGAAATACGTGGCACAATCTGGCCGAATCGGGTGGCATAATACTGCCGCCAAGAAGGCTAAGATGCTAACCCTTCCTGATTCCTTTGCTTACACGCAATCTAAAAACAACAGTTCCTTTAAAGACCGCAGTTTAGATTATGAGCTTTACCGTGCGCTTTCTCTACCACACAGCCTAAAGCGGTGAACTCTGACCTTTACTGCTCCGCCCGAACCTCCTCAACGAAGGTCACTCGGTTAATCTCATGCAAAGTTGAGACTCCGGCAAACACTTTCCAGAGCGCTGATTCACGAAGACTTCTTAGCCCTTCGGCCTCCGCCGCCCGCCGAACCTCGGAGCCTGGCCGGCGCTCTACGATCATCTCACGAATATTGTCGGACAAATCGAGCAACTCGTGAATGGCCGTGCGGCCGCGATAGCCGGTATGGTTGCACGCATCGCAGCCCACGTTGATGTAAAAAGGTGTCTCGCGATGCTCCTCCGGCCGCAGTCCTGACTCAACCAGCTCCTGCTCTTTCGCACGATACTGACGCTTGCAATAAGGACAAAGCACGCGAATCAAACGCTGGGCAAGTACGCAGTTCAAACAGGAAACAAAGTTGTAGGGCTCGACGCCCATGTTAAGGAAACGTCCAATCACGTCGATGACGTTATTCGCATGAACGGTCGTGAACACGAGATGGCCTGTCAGCGCTGACTGGATCGCAATCTGCGCAGTTTCGGTGTCGCGGATTTCACCGATCATGATCTTGTCCGGATCGTGGCGCAAGATCGAACGTAGTCCCCGATCGAATGTCAGCCCCTTCTTTTCGTTAACCGGAATTTGCGTGATGCCGTGCAACTGGTATTCAACGGGATCTTCGATGGTTACGATCTTGTCTTCTTCGTTTCTGATCTCGTTGAGCGCAGCATAGAGCGTGGTCGTCTTACCGGAACCGGTGGGACCTGTCACCAGAACCATGCCGTAAGGCTCGGCGATGTAATGGCGAAACTTTCTGAGATCTTCTTCAGCAAAGCCAACGACGTCGAGATTGAGATTACGAAACTCTTCGTTTATCTGCTCCTTGTCTAAAATACGAATGACGGCGTCTTCACCGTGGATGGTGGGCATAATGGAAACACGGAAGTCCACATTGCGGCCTTTATAACGGACCCGGAAGCGGCCGTCCTGCGGCACGCGGCGCTCGGCAATATCTAGTTCAGACATAACCTTTATGCGCGAGATTAATGTCTGATGGTAAGCCAAATCGATCGGATCAACTTTGGCATAGAGCGCTCCGTCAATTCGATACTTGACCTGCACTTCGGTATCGCGCGTCTCGATGTGAATGTCTGACGCGCGTGACTCCATCGCGTTGTAGATTATGGAATCGACGAGTTTAATAATTGGCGACATCTCGGAATCAGTCGCCAGACGATCGAGATCGAGCACCTCTTCGCCGTGTTCAGTTTCCCTTACTAACGAGATGCGAAAGCCGGAGGCCGCTTCCTGTAGGACGCGTTGCGTGGCATCGCCGCGTCGCAGAACCACCTCAATGGCTCCCGCCGTAGCAACATAGGGAACGATGCGAGCCTTCAGAGCACTTTGGAGTTCATCGAGGCGTTCCAGATCAGTGGGATCGGCCATCGCGATGTGCAATCCCTTTTCATCTCGCCTGAGCGGAAGAAACTGATAGCGCACCATCAGATCAACCGGAATCTCATTAAAAAGGGCGTAGTCGATTGGCGACTCCTGATCGGTCGGGAGTAGTTCAACAAAGGAGAGCCGGTACCGTTGCGCCAGATCTTTCGCCGCGCGCACCTCAGGCGGTTCGTGATCTTCTCTCCCGTCCCGGTTGAGGTTTGCATCAACCAATGCTGAACCCATCGGCGTCTGCGATGGCGGTGTCGAGGCAGGATTTTGTGTTAACTCTTTCATTCAGTTTTGTGCCGCTTGGTAGCGCAGCCGTAACTGTCCGTCATTTTCAACAGTGGCTCAGTGGTGGCCAGTAACTCCCGCGCCGCTGGAAATTGATTGAATGATGGGAAGGTAGATGGCCAGGAGTATGGTGACAACGATCCCACCCATGACCACAAGAATCGCAGGCTCAAGCGTGGTCGTCAACTGCTCCAGCCGTACTTCCGACTCGGCATCATAAAATATTGCCACCTCGTCAAGCATTTCGCGCAAACTGCCGGAGCGCTCGCCGATTCCCACCATGTCAACCGCGAGTAGCGGAACCCAGCCGGCGGACTCCAGACTCTCCGTAAAAGAACGCCCCTCGCGAATCATCGGCAGAATCGCCGAACTGCGGCGACGCAGCTCGCGGTTGGTGATCGATTCTGCAGCTATCTCCCACGACTCGACCAGCGTTATACCGCCGGCGAGCAGCGTAGCCAGCGAGCGAGTGGCTTGAGCGATCGAGAGCTGTATTACCAGGTTACCGGCCAGCGGTATCTTCAACAAGGCCGCGTCAACCCTCAGTCGGCCCGCTTCGGTCCGCGACCAGAGAAACAAGGCGATAGTGCCGCCGATAAATAATGGTCCAAACCAAATAACGTTACCTGAGAGCCAGTGAGAAATCCCGAGCACGATCTGCGTGACCACGGGGAGTTCCGTACCAAATCCTGAAAACAGATCCGACATCCGCGGCACCACGTAAACGGTCAGAAAAGTGACCATGCAGCCCGACGCGAAAAGCAGGAACAGAGGATAGGCAAGAGCGCCGCGAATCTTGCGGCGCAACGCTACGTTACGCCGCATGTAGGTTACGTAACGAAGCAGAACTTCATCCAGCGCACCTGAACGTTCGCCCGCCAGGATCGAGGCAGTATAAATTCGCGGGAAGATACCTCCCTGCGAGGCAAAGGCCTGCGACAGCGCCGAGCCGCTGCGTATTTGATCTTCAACGTCTCCCAGCACGGCGCGCAAACGAGCCGAAGCCGCGCGCTTACGCAACATCGAGATGGCTTGAAGAATGGGAATGCCGGCACGTACCAACGCCGCCAGCTGTTGATTGAAAAGAAGGAAGTCGTTAGCTTTTACTTTTGCCTGGCCGCCTCGCCCGCCCAGCCTGGTAAGCGCGGTTACCCCGCTGGCCTTCGGCGGTGCGACATTAAAGACACGGAAGCCTTCGCGCTCCAAACGCGCGCGCGCTTCAGTTACACCAGGAGCCTCCACTGTGCGCGTTACTACCTCGCCCGCCGGCGTTCCCAATCGACAAATAAATTCTGCCATTAGTTGATTCTTGACCTTGAAGCTCTGGATAGTCAGGGCGAAAGTATAACATGCGGTTAGGGGACAAGACGGCGAAACGGCCCGTCGCTTACACCGCAGCCCAGATAAAAAGTTCCAGCGTTAATGGCCACGGTGCCGGGCCAGATGGTTCAGGTCGTCGAGTAATCAATATTTATATAGATTCCTCATGGGACGTGTCGCCGGGACAGACTGATCCAAATATTTGGAATGCTGTAAACTCAGCAGCAAACAAATGGAACCAGGCGACAGATCAATACGGAAACAAAACAGCGTTCTATTTTCAGGTAAATCAGGGTGGGGGAACCGGGCAAGCGGACTACATCATACAAAAAGGGACGTTAAGCGGTAGCACGGCTGCTACAGACATCTTCCATTATCCTTATACGGTGACCCTTGACTACCATTTGCCTGTATTCAAAAAACAATCCGAATCTTCAGAACGCTCAGGAAATAGTCTCCTCGGGTGGCGAGGCAGGCGACCCGTGCAGCTCCAGCTCTCAATGCGCAGGACGGCTGTATTGTACAAGTGGCACGGTTCAGAGTTGTTCGGCAACTTTATACCGCCAGCCATCGCCGCCTACGGGGATTGGTCGCAATGGCTTTAACGCGCTTGCCGAGTACGACAAACTAGAGAATGGCGGCAATAATGATGGCGTACTCGACGATTTAGACGGTGTCTTTCCTAGTTTGCTGATTTGGCAGGACACAAATCACAACGGTTTCTCTGAGTCATCCGAACTTTATCCACTGTCTTGCTTAAACGTAGAGTCAATCTCACTGAAATACAAAGAATCGAAGCGCACTGATCAGTACGGCAACGAGTTTCGTTATCGAGCGAAGGTTGACGACGCACAACATTCTTATGTTGGCCGTTGGGCTTGGGACGTTTTTCTCGTAAGCTCACCCTGAGGCATAGCGACTAAGGAAAGCAAGAACAGACCTTACTGTCTTTTTGCTTTACCCGGCCTAATACGTGTCCTACAATGAATTCTGTTACCACAGAACTGGACGGAAGTAGCGCGCGGCCCGTTTCCCCACGTAAGCGATTCCCCGTTAGATCCAGGAAAGTTCAAGTCTTCGGACATCACGGCTTCTGTCTCCGGCATCTGTGTTTGTAGTCCTGTCTGTTCAGCACAATCTAGCCGGAATACTTGCGAGGAACGCGAGGGTTACATGCACTTAGCTTCTGGACGCGCTTTTACTATCGCCACCATTTCCTGTCCCTTAGTTCTAATCATCGCTCTCTTCATCCTCGCTTGCCCTGGCGTCGTAAGCGCTCAGGACAAGAACCCGCAGCAACCTGTCAGCGAACCTGCCAGCCAGCCAACCCCTCCGAAAGTCGATTCCCCTGTCGCAGGGCAACAAAAGTCTCCCAACGAAATTGACGGTCCGGTTATCGTTAATACCGACCTGATTACTTTTACTGTTACCGTAACAGATACTTATGGACGCTATGTTTCCGGCCTCGCAAAGAATGCTTTTACTGTGCTCGATGAGAAGAAGGCGCAGGAGATCACCTTCTTCAGCGACGACGATGCGCCGGTTTCAGTGGGCGTAATCTTCGACGTCTCGGGCTCGATGAGCGGTGATAAAGTTAGGCGGGCGCGCGACGCGCTGTCGAAGTTTATCCAGACGAGTCATAATTCCGACGAGTATTTTCTGATTGCCTTCAATCAAAGGGCCCAGTTGTTGCTCGACAAAACTCGCGATGGAAATGCAGTTCTGGACAAACTCACTTTTGTACAAACCAGAAATAATACCGCCCTTTACGATGCCTGCTATTTGGGCGTTGAGAAAGTTCAACGTGGCGCTCATCCCAAACGTGCACTGCTGTTGATTAGCGATGGTCAGGATAATAATTCTCGCTACACCTTTAGCGAGCTGCGCCGTCTGCTGAAAGAATCAGATGTAGTGCTTTACGGAATCGGTATTCTTAGCGGCAGTGATGCCGGTAGCCAGATGGGTATGGAAGGCCAGGGCATTCTGGATGAACTGGCCAGCGTCTCCGGCGGCAAAGCATTTTTTCCCAGAAGCAACGCCGAAATGGATGACATTTTTGAGCAGATCGCACTCGAGCTACGCCATCAGTATTCGATCGGTTACAAGCCGGTGAATTTTACCAGCAATGGCCGCTGGCACAAGATTAAGGTGAAAGTGACTCCGCCACGCGGTCTTCCTCGTCTGTTTGTGCGCTCCAAAGAAGGCTACTACGCGCTTCCCGGCTCTCGTTGATATTTCAAATATCAGAACCGCGAGCCGTAGCGGTACGCTTTATCCAAAGCGGTTCTTTGGGAATGACCTTACCCGATCGCGACCGCTCCGCATTCTGATTTTCTATCTCCGGCAACGGATTAACTCTACTCGACATCTCTCTAAGCGCGCGCCAGCAGGATTTGATCCTCAATCTTTTCGGGATCTGCCGTTTGCTTTCGGTTCAGTATTTTCAGGTGCGATCCGTTAGGCGTTTCGCATGAAGTTCCGGAAAGGTTAAACTTAGGCAGAATTTCCTGCGCCAGGGGCAATAGTGGCGATTGATTTTTATATTTGATTAGGACATTGGGGCTGATGAGACTTATTACAAAATCCAGGCGCTGCTTTAGCAAACCAGGGGTCGACTTGTTTCTGGCATTTATTTTCCTGCTCAGCTGCCTCGTTGGATCCACTCTTGTTTCGGCAAGAACACAGGATTCGCGTCCACGTCGCAGCACCGCTATGGCGCCGCGACCAACGCCAGCGCCGGCGTCTCCCACAAACCAAACCGTCGACCGGCCGCCGGCAACATCAACGCCGACCCCCACTCCCCAGGCGACGCCTCGGCCAACGCCACCTGCCAAATCTGCGCCAACTCCTGTTGACCGGATAGCGCCCTCGCTGGGTGAGCCGCCGCCGGCACCGGTGCTCAAGCCAAAACCGACCCCTACGCCTCCGGAACCGGAGATCGACGAGGGCAGCACGATTGTAGTAAACACGGAGCTGGTCACTCTGAACGTGCGGGTTATCGACCGAAACAACCGTCCGATAAACAACGTTGGCGAAAACGAGTTTCACGTTTTCGAAGATGGCGTGCAGCAACCTATCGAATCGTTCACGCGTGAAGAAGTGCCGATCAGTTATGGGTTGGCAATTGATACCTCCCAGTCTCTGCGTTCGCAGATCCAAGCGGTTATCGATGCCGGAAAAACTATCGTCAGCAGCAATAAGCGGGGCGACGAAACTTTCCTGGTGCGGTTCATCAGCAGCGACAAGATTGAAACCATGCAGGATTTCACGGCAAACAAAGATTTGCTGATGGATGGTTTGGACGATCTATACGTTGAAGGAGGGCAGACGGCAATAATTGATGCGGTTTATCTTAGCGCTGAGCACGTGGCCGAATACAAGAAAGGCGATGACAGTGATCGCAGGCGGCGAGCTTTGATCGTAATCACCGACGGTGAAGACCGCTCCAGCTTTTATTCGCAGGAAAAGCTCTTTTCTCGCCTGCGTGAGGAGGATGTGCAGATTTACGTAATCGGCTTTGTTAACGAACTCGATAAGGAAGGCGGGTTTATTAGTAAGAGTCCACGTCAAAAAGCCGTTAACCTCATCAACAAACTCGCCACCGAGACAGGAGGACGCGCCTTCTTTCCCGCGTCCCTATCCGAGTTGCCGCAAATAGCGAATGAGATCGTGCGCGATTTGCGCACGCAGTACGTGCTTGCTTACAACCCTACCAACAAATTGCGAGATGGGTCGTTCCGCTCCATCAGAGTTGTGGTGGATGACGCCTCAAGCCGCGATAAACGAATCGCACTGACTCGCAACGGGCGGGTTGCGCCCAAGGGCGAACCCACAAAGATTCCGGCTACGCGAATGACAACTAAACCTTCAGGGGTAGTAGCCCGACCGTGAGGGAAGACGCGTAAGGGACAGGGGTAAGGGCAACGGGTAATCAACTTGTTCCCCGTTTCTTTTGTATCAGCCACGAATCAGACCTTCGGATTTTCCATTTATCATTTGTCAGTTTCCATTAGTCTATATTTTTTCATAGCTCCGTTGCGCCAGATATTTACTCGGTCTTCGCCTGTCCGGCAATCTCTTTCACTGCCTCGGCAATCTTTTCTATCTGATCGTCGCGACCGCGGCTCTTCCTCATTAGCTCTTCCAGCATCAACTCGCTTTTCAGATTCACTTTGAAATCCTGTTCGGCGGCGAGGCGGTCTTTCTCGGCGGCGCGATTTTGCGACATCATGATGATCGGAGCTTGCAATGCTGCCGTCATTGAGAGCATCAGGTTCAGCAGTATGTATGGATAGGGATCAAACTGGGCGCCGTTTTCGCCGCGTCCATAGTGGACCAGAAAAAATGTATTGAGCGCTATCCAAAACGCGAGAAAACTGACGTAGATTATGATGAAGGTCCACGAGCCGCCGAATGAAGCAACCCGATCAGCGATACGCTGGCCGATCGTTGCGCGCTGTTCCATCTCGACATTGATATTGCGGGTAGCGCGCTGCGAAACTAAAAGGTTGGTCTGGCGCATGCGGGCGCCAATCTCGCAGATTATGTCGATAGCAATGTCAGAGTGGCTCATTAGAAACTTTTGAAAGTCATCGCTGCTCAGCCGGTGCAGAGTGGTTTCACTTATTGCCGTTGCATTCGTCGAACGCGGTCCGCGATCCAACACAGCGAGTTCGCCAAAAAATTCGCCGGGTTCCAGTTCCTTCAGTGTCACCGGCTTCACATCTTCATCCAACACCCAAATGCGCACCGACCCCGACTCCACCACATACAAGGCGTCACCCTTGTCTTGTTCGTTGAATATTGTTTCGTCCGCGTCGAATCTTACCTGGTCGACCTCTTTGGCCAACTGTTCGAGTTCTTCTGGCGTTAATCGCTTAAAGAGTGGAATGCGCGAAAGGCTATCAGCTTCATCGCTTGGGATTATGTCAGTGGACATGGGGCCAAATCTCCTATGCTTCCAGGCTTCGATTTCTCGGGTCTTGTGTTTTCCTTAACTGATTAGGCGACTTAATTCTTCGTTGCTGACGCCGAAGGGATCGGTTGGTGGTTCGTTTTCGATCGCCTTTTCAACCACGTTAACTAGTACCGTCAGTGCGCTGCCTAATTCGGCGTCGGCGGAATTAATCTCAATACATGAGGGCGAATCAAACGGCGTTATGAATAAATAACGAGGTGTTTTAGTCTCGCTGAGCGGTTCCGCCGGGCCCAGTATGAACAGGTTATCCTTCCAGCGGGCATATCGGTGAGCCGAGCCCAACTGCCGCTCCCAATGCAGCTCCCTTTTTTCTGTCAAGGAGATCAGTTGTGCAAGCAGTTTGGACAGACGGTCGTTTGTAACTTGATCGCGGGCCATTCCGGCCTCCTTCGTCTAAATGTTGCTGGTAAAAG
>DASWDX010000492.1:0-7225 GCA_036395055.1 Pyrinomonadaceae bacterium
CTTCTGCGCGCGCATCTTTGGTCCCGTGGCTGATTGGGAATGCCTCTGCGGAAAATACAAACGCATGAAGCATCGCGGCGTGATCTGCGATAAGTGTGGCGTGGAAGTGACGCAGGCAAAGGTGCGCCGCGAGCGTTTGGGTCATATTGATCTGGCTAGTCCGTGTTCGCACGTTTGGTTTTTCAAAGGACTGCCTTCGCGCATTGGCCACTTGCTCGACATTCCCCTGCGCGAGCTCGAGAAAGTCCTCTACTTCGAATCCTACATCGTCATCGATGCCGGTGACGTTTCCGGAATCAAAGAGCGCGAATTGCTTTCGGATGAGCGCTATCGCGAACTCGTGCGCGATTTCCCAGCTCAGTTTGTCGCCAAGATGGGCGCCGAAGCAATCAAGGAATTGCTGGCGATGGTGAAGGTCGAGGAACTCTCGATTGAGCTTCGCAAGCGCATGCGTGAAGAGACGTCGCAGCAGAAAAAACTGAAATATTCGAAGCGGCTGAAGGTCGCGACCAGTTTTCTGAAGTCAGGCAATCGGCCCGAGTGGATGATTCTCGACGTCATCCCGGTAATTCCACCTGAGCTGCGCCCGCTGGTGCCGCTCGATGGCGGACGCTTCGCCACCTCAGATCTCAACGATCTCTACCGGCGCGTTATCAATCGCAACAACCGCTTGAAGAAGCTGATGGAGCTGCGTGCTCCGGAAGTGATCGTGCGCAATGAAAAGCGCATGCTCCAGGAAGCGGTCGACGCGTTGTTTGATAACGGTCGCCGCGGCCGCGTGTTGCGCGGCGTGAATAACCGTCCGCTCAAATCGTTGAGCGGAACGCTCAAGGGTAAACAGGGACGTTTTCGTCAGAATCTGTTGGGCAAGCGCGTTGACTATTCCGGACGTTCGGTGATCGTTGTTGGTCCGGAGTTGAAGCTGCACCAGTGTGGGTTGCCGAAGAAGATGGCGCTCGAGCTGTTCAAGCCGTTCATCTACAACCAACTCGAGAAGCAGGGCCACGCGGCCACGATCAAGCAGGCGCGGGAAATGGTTGAGCGCCAGGAACCTGTCGTCTGGGACATTCTCGAGGAAGTGATTCGCGAGCATCCTGTGCTTTTGAACCGCGCTCCAACTCTTCACCGTCTGGGTATCCAGGCCTTTGAGCCGGTGTTGGTTGAAGGCAAGGCCATCAAAATTCACCCGCTCGTCTGTACTGCATTCAATGCAGACTTCGATGGCGACCAGATGGCCGTACACATTCCGCTTTCACCCGAGGCGCAAATTGAAGCTGCTGTGTTGATGCTTTCGAGCAACAACATTCTCAGTCCCGCCAGCGGCCAGCCAATCGCCGTGCCTTCGCAGGACATCGTGCTGGGTATTTACTATTTGACGCGTGACAAAGCCGGCGCCAAAGGCGAGGGAAGAGTTTTTGCTTCGCTCGAGGAAGTGCTGCTGGCGTTGGACGCAAAAGAGGTAACTACGCAGACACCGATCAAGCTTCGCATTCAGGGAGACTTGATCGATCTTACACAGGAGCACGATCCGCAGGATATTCTTCGCGCCGCTGTGCAGGAGGATGTGCGTCGCGTTATTGATACGACGGTCGGTCGAGTCATCTTTAACGATTCGATTCCGCCGGGCCTGCCGTTCTTCAACGGCACGCTCAAGAAGAAGGGACTGCAATCGCTCGTCAACTATTCACACATTCGTCTCGGCCATGAGATGACGGTGAAGATGCTTGACGATCTGAAAAACCTCGGCTTCCTTTACGCCACCAAGGCCGGCATTTCCATCGGTATCGACGATCTGGTAACGCCTGATGCCAAGAAGCCTTTGGTTGATAAGGCTGAAAAGGATGTCATCGCGGTTGAACAGCAATATCTCGATGGCGTCATCACCAGCGGTGAGCGTTACAACAAGGTGATCGCCATCTGGTCTGAGGTGACTGACAAAGTCGCCAAGGAAATGTTCAAGGCTATGGACGAACGCGAGAAGTCTTCAGGCGAACTGAACCCAATTCTCGTCATGAGCGATTCCGGAGCGCGTGGCAGTGCGCAGCAGATTCGCCAGTTGGCGGGCATGCGCGGTCTGATGGCCAAGCCCTCGGGCGAAATCATCGAGACGCCTATCAAGGCAAACTTCCGCGAAGGCCTGGACGTGTTGCAGTATTTCATCTCCACGCACGGTGCGCGTAAAGGCCTCGCTGATACGGCGCTTAAGACTGCCGACTCCGGTTATCTGACGCGTCGTCTCGTCGACGTCGCTCAGGACGTGATCATCAGCGAGCCTGACTGCGGCACACTGCGCGGCATCTCCGCCAGCGCTATTGTTGAGGGCGGCGAGGAGATCGAGTCATTGCGGGATCGCATCGTCGGTCGCATCGCGCTGGAAGACGTTATAGATCCGGTTGAAGGCCGCGTGATAGTCGACGCCAATGCTGAGATCGACGAAGATCTTTCATCAGAAATTCAGCGTTCCGGCGTGCAGCGCGTGCGTATTCGTTCAGTGTTGACCTGCGAGTCGCGCCGCGGCTGTTGCATCAAGTGTTACGGGCGCAACCTGGCTACTGGAAGGCCGGTAGAGATCGGCGAAGCCGTTGGCGTTATTGCCGCGCAGTCGATTGGCGAGCCCGGTACGCAGCTTACGATGCGTACGTTCCACATCGGTGGTACAGCGCGTCTGGAAGAGTCGTCGAAACACGAAGCGCGTCAGGATGGAACGATTAAATATCTTGACCTGCAAACGGTCAAGAGCCGCAAGGGCGAGCGCATCGCCATGAACCGCAACGGTTCTCTGACGATCATTGACGATCGTGGTCGCGAGGCGGCGCGTTATCAGATCGTGTATGGCGCGCACATTCTGGTGGAAGACGGCGCGCGGGTTACGCAGGATCAATTGTTGGCCACGTGGGATCCATTTACCTTCGCGATCCTGACGGAAGTCGCCGGCCACGTTAAATATCAGGACCTGAAAGAAGGCGTGACCTTTGACGAAGAGGTCGACGAGGTAACCGGGCAGTCGCGCATGGTGGTTAAGGACTCGCCCGACGAGAAGAAGCAGCCTCGTCTGGAAGTTCGCAGTGCTGGTAATAAGGTGCTGAAGACTTACCAGATGCCGGTGCGCGCGAATCTGATGGTGGTCGACGGCGAGAACGTAGAGCCCGGCGACATCATTGCCAAGATTCCGCGTGAAACGACGAAAACCAAAGACATCACCGGCGGTTTACCGCGCGTGGTTGAGCTGTTTGAAGCGCGTCGACCGGCGGAAACGGCGGTCATGTCTGAGATTGACGGCACCGTTACTTTGGGGCCGATTGCCAAGGGTAAACGCAAGCTAATCATTACCGGCGACGATGGGGAAGAGCGCGAGTATGACATTCCTCGCGGTACGCACATCAACGTTCAGGAGGGCGATCGTGTCCGCGCAGGCGAAGCGTTGATGGACGGTCCGCTTAACCCGCACGACATCCTGCGTGTGCTCGGAATGCAACGTTTGCAGGAATACCTGGTGAACGAAATCCAGGAGGTCTATCGCCTGCAAGGTGTGAACATCAACGACAAGCACATAGAAGTCATCGTGCGGCAAATGCTGCGCTGGGTGAAAATCAAGGAAGTTGGCGACACTGATTTCCTCCTCGAGGAACAGGTGGATCGTTTCCGCTTCACTGACGAAAACGAACGAGTCAACGCCGAGGATGGCGAGGTGGCGCAGGCTGAGCCGCTGTTGCTTGGTATCACCAAGGCTTCGCTTTCCACTGATTCGTTTATCTCTGCTGCGTCGTTCCAGGAAACAACGCGCGTGCTAACCGAGGCAGCCATTTCGGGTCGCATCGATTATCTGCGCGGCCTCAAAGAAAACGTCATCATGGGGAGGTTGATTCCGGCCGGAACAGGCATGGAGTATTACCGCAACGTCGAGATCGCGCGCGACGAAACAATCGATCAGGCACGCGAACGAGAGCTGGATGATTTTCCGGACATCGTTGGCGGCCACGATATCGTGGCGCCTCCGGTGCGCGAGCCCCTCGTTGCGGCTGCCGGTGACGTCGATGTGGAGGAAGTAATCGAATAATAATACCGGAGGAGGGACAGACTTTCCGGTCTGTCCTTATTTCGCTTCTGCAACTAGCAGCGCTCCGAAAACACGAGGACACGCAGGACTGTCCTGTAAAAAGATCGACGTGGGTTAGTTCACGGCGGTCTTTTTGCTTATCATGAGTTCCTGGAGAAAACTTACGGCTCAGCGCGAAACAAACTGGAGAATGGAACACACTGAATTACCAATTGCCTGCAAACTGACTGACGCTGAATTTCAGCAGCGCCGCGCGGGCTTATTGAAGACGGTCAAGAATGGTGTGTTGGAGACGAAGGACCTTACGGATGGCTATGCTTAACGCTTTCCATCGGATTCACCCTGGCTCGCAACTTTGACCCAACTAATTACAGTTGAGCGGGAGTGTTGCTCGTTTCTGCGATTCCAACTGCGTCTGGAACCGGTCGATGGTCCAATCTGGCTGGAGCTTACTGGCCCGACCGGTACAAAAGATTTCCTCAATTCCATCTTTGGCGAGTAACTTTTGGCCAGCGCCCAGGAAGAGGGAAATTTAGATCCCAGCTTCCGTCGCCGACCTCCGTTGCCGGAAGTGAAGGGAGAGTAGCCGCGGAAAATCGCTACGAGGCGCATCCGCGTCGTGCCATTCTCCCAGCTGAAGCAGTTCAAATGCACATGACAACGCCGCATGCACGTATTCCGATGCATGGTGGAGAAATGCAGGCACACGCTTCTGCTCGCCTGTTTGTATGCTGGTAAACTGGGCTTGCCCTCCCAAAAGTTGACGCATCGGATGTAATTCGCACATGAATAGCTCGCCGCCGACCCTAAGTGTCCGGGCAGCCTCCGCAAAAAACGGTTGCAGGTATTCGACGTGCTCGAGAATCAACATAGCCA
This sequence comes from Pyrinomonadaceae bacterium, assembly GCA_036395055.1. Taxonomy (GTDB): domain Bacteria; phylum Acidobacteriota; class Blastocatellia; order Pyrinomonadales; family Pyrinomonadaceae; genus PSRF01. The sequence goes on from DASWDX010000492.1 coordinate 4,934, forward strand.
CGATGACGTCCGCCGCAGCATCTGAGACTGGCCATGTAGTGCGAACATCATGCTGGATAAAATGTACCCGCGGATCGCGCACGCGTTCTCTTGCACGCGCGAGCATTTCTTCAGAGAAATCCAGGGCCACAATTTCGCGAGGACCGGCGGCGAGCTGCGATAGCCACTCGGCGTTGCGACCCGTGCCGCAGCCGACTTCGATGACCTTGCCGACGTCGAAATTCAGATCGGCACGCTTTAGGACTTCGTTGGCCAAATCCCGCGTACGATTCTCAACCACATCGTAAGTTTCGGCCCACTCATTGTAGGCCGCCGCAATTTCTGAGTTGTTTGCGGGCTGAGTCATGGATCCTGACAAAAGATGGGCGGCACGAATTGTAGCAAGAGTGAGACGAAAGGAGCATCGTTGCCAGGATTGGCTCGCGATGCTCCTCGGTTTTAGTGCTTTCGTTCAAGACTTAAAACGGTATCAATTAGCGGCGACATTCGTTGAGATCTTCGTAAGAGCGTCGATTCGCTCGCGAACTGCCTGCGCCAATTGCTCGACATCCTCTGGGGCATAGTTGGCAGCCCGAAACGCGTCCTTAATTTGTTGCTCGCTCAGTCGACCCAAATAGCCGGCTATCCATTTTGCATCCTGGACAGTAAGATCGTCGAAAAGTTTCTGGTTCTTTCCGCTGTAGTTAAGATCGATGCGTTCGCCTTTAACCGACTTAATGAATTCGGCCTTGACATAGTCGGACGGTTTGTTGCGGCTGCGAGAAATAAAGCCGCCAGTCTTACCGAAAGATCCGCCGAGATCGCTGACAATGTAGCGCAATTCGCCGCCCGTTGTTTCTCCGCGAGTCGCCAGAATCTGATTGTTTTCGTCTTTCATATCCCAGTTATTGATCAGAGCCATCACGATTTTCAGTCCCTGAAGTTGCCGTGAGCCTTTGAAGGGATTGTCATCCCACTTCCAGATACCAATTCGCTTAACATCTTTCGGCCGCGCCTCAAGTCGCACGTTGTCAAACGTTCCTTTGCCGGTAATCGTCAGGCGGGGCACGAGATACGCGATCTCCGGTTCGTAGCCGACGGCCCACAGTAAACGATTTGCCGCCGTATCGGATTGTGCTTCTTTGCCAAGTTTGGCAATCCATTCGTGACCGGCTCCGTCGCGAACACGAAACTTTGTGGAGTATCCTCCCGACTTCTCCTCGATAAAAGTGACGCTGCTGAGATTGGGCTTCATCGCGTCGCCACCCGCCCCCAACAAAAGATTGCGTGTCTCAATGTCGGTAGGCTCGCGCCACAGAACCGGGGTCCCGCTATAAGTTTTTTTATTCTTGTCATCTTTAACGGATGTGTCCTGCGCTCGGCCGGCTGGGTCGTGCGTCAAACCGGGAAGGGGCGAGGCGATTATGAGGATCAAAGAAAGAACCGCGAAAAAAGTCTTTTTTAGCTTCAACATATTTGCCTCCTCCGGCTATCCTTATTCGCCCGCCCTAATCGGAAGAGAGGCACGGAGCCCGTTCCGATTGAGCAACTTGCTGCTTAGCGTTGCCTGTAGTTTTCCGGTACAAGAACGGCGGGGAGTGTCTGTTTCCGGAGCATACGAAAGCTGGTTGAATGCATTCAGCCACTGTCTCAGCAATCACAGTGCCGTGAAGTCGAAGTTGGGTATTGCTCCCCCACATTGTTCATATCTCTGTTTAGAAGCGAGGATCTAGTTTGGCTCAAATAAGAGCGGCCCAACTTAAAAATCTACCAGGCGCACGCAAAACTCCAATGCCCGAGTTTATTGCGCCTCAACTCGCAACTCTGGTTAAAGAACCGCCTAATGGTGACGAGTGGTTTCATGAACTTAAGTTTGATGGCTATCGCATGATTTGCCACATAGACCATGGCAAAGCCCGGTTCTGGAGTCGCAACGGCAAAGATTGGACCGACAAGTTTCTAAATCTTGCCCAGACCTTGAAAACATTTCCAGCAACCACGGCCATCCTTGACGGTGAAGTAGTCGTCGTCGATGCTGCAGGCCGCAGCAGCTTCCAAAGGCTGCAGCAGTCGATGGGACGTGGTGGCAAGGCGCCGGCCTTCGTTTTTGAGGTTTTTGACCTGATCTATTTAGAGGGTTACAGCCTGACGCGAACTCCGCTCAGAGAACGCAAGCTGGTGCTCGAACAGTTGCTGGCTCCAGCGAAGCCCAAAGGGCCGCTGCGTTACAGCGATCACGTTGAAGGAAACGGCGTGAAGTTTTTCAAGCAAGCTTGCGAACACGGCATCGAAGGAATTGTTTCCAAGCTCGCG
>DASWDX010000493.1:0-2717 GCA_036395055.1 Pyrinomonadaceae bacterium
TTATCCCTTGATGATCGTAGCGAGTTTTCTGCAGTTTCCACTCTTGCTGGTTCGTTACAATCAGCCGTTTTACCATTTGATGATTCTCGATTTGCCGCTGCTCTTCTTTTCGTCAGTTTCCGTATTCCTCTTTTATGGAACGGCCGTTTGGTATCTTGATGAGAAACGCGCTCCGCGTCTATTGCATCTGCCGCTGGTGATGGCGCTGGGCATAGGTCTGGCGTTTTCCAATGCGCGCGCCGTGCTGGAGGCGCTGTTTGGGATTAAGAGCGACTTCATTCGCACTCCCAAATACCAGGTAGAAAAGTCTCATGACGAAACGTGGAAGCGCAAAAAGTACAAACGTAAAGGCGGACTGCTGCCATTGCTGGAGTTGAGCTTCTCGATTTATTTCCTGCTCGCCATTCTCTACGCCGCACGCATGCACATGTGGGGCACGGTGCCTTTCCTGTTTCTCTTCTTTTTTGGCTTTGGCTACATGGGCGTAATGAGTTTCGTCCAGTCGTTCAGCCGCGGACGTCTGGCTGCCCTCTGGAAGCCGCTAACCAAACCATCCATCGGTCAATAGGCAGGACATACCCTGTGTCTGTTGAGAAATCACTGCTGGACCAGCATGAGTGCCATCCTACAGATTTATCAGCTTCTTTATTGATCTCACATAACAGCATCAATTAGTATCTTCCGGCCAAATTCCTTTTCGTATCGAGTGCTCGCGGTTCTGTAGGAATTCTACTTTTACAATCAACTTTGATCTGATGAGGACAACATGATTGCCACGACATCCCTCTACGCCAGATTCTGTGCGCTTTTAATTCTCATTCTGACCCTCGCGATTATGGTGTTTGCGCAATCGCAAGGGACTACCGGAAACATTGAAGGTCGCGTGCTTGATCCGAAAGAAGCTGCCGTGCCGGGAGCGACCGTCACCGCGACCAATCAGCAGACCGGCCTCGAAAGAACGACTGCCACAAATGACGCGGGCGGTTTCCTGATCATTCTGCTGCCACCAGGAACCTACACGGTGCGTGCTACAGCCGGCGGCTTTGCGCAGAGTGAGATAAAAGATCTTACGGTAAGCGTGGGGGGCAAGACACCGCTCGACATAAATCTTGTCAGTTGGTGGCGCGAGCGGAACAGTCACCGTGAGTAGTGAGAAGCCGACGGTCGAAACAACACGTTTTTCGGACAGTCGTTTGGACGCACAGGGGTACGGCCGCCGTACCAGTTTTCAGAAGAAAGCGCCCTTCTTCACGGTCGGGCTACTGCACCGGTGTGCTACCGCGTATCTTTGGCTTGACATCGTTCCGTCGCCTTCCTATAGTTCATCCAGTTAACCGAGATCATGAACAACTCCTGGTATTACTGCTGCTGTCATTGCACCTGTTGCGTCTGGTGTCCAGAACGCGATCGGCACAGCTTTGGCAGCGTGAAGAGCAGACGAGTTAAGTAGCCAAGCGCAGCAAAAGTTTTTAAGAGCCGGTCGCGATACCTGCAAAGGATTCGCGGCCGATTTTGTTTTTCTTATTAGTAACATCTGCCGTAGCGGGTGGGTGAATTAGAGGTTCGCATCTAAGCCGATGACGGCTGCTGCATCGCAGCGTGGCAAGACAATAACAACGACAAAATAGTTTGTCGGAAGAAAATTATGGCAAGCGCGTTACTAAAAGAAATAATTTGTCCCGCCCGAGGGGATTCAATTGAATCGAGTATCGGGAACACACCGTTGTTCCGCCTCCGAAGAGTCACGCGTGATGTGCCCGTTGGTGTTGAGGTGTTCGCCAAAGCTGAACATCTGAATCCAGGAGGCTCCGTCAAGGATCGCCCAGCTCTCTGGATGATCCTGGAAGGCGAGCGCAGCGGGCGGCTACGACCCGGCATGACAATACTGGATGCAACGAGCGGAAACACCGGCATCGCTTATGGAATGATCGGGGCAGCGCGCGGGTACGCCGTCACGATTTGTCTACCACAAAACGCGAGCGCCCAGCGAAAACGAATTCTGCGCGGCTTCGGCGTGGAACTGATCGAAACAGATCCATTTCAGTCTACCGATGGTGCGCAGATCATCGCGCGTAAGTTGTCGGCAAGTAATCCGGATAAGTATTTCTATCCGGACCAATACAACAACCCGGCTAATTGGCGCGCCCACTACGAAAGTACGGCTCCAGAGATTTGGGATCAGACTGAGGGACGGCTCACACATTTCATCACTGGCCTGGGAACGTCCGGAAGTTTTGTAGGAACCAGTCGACGCCTGAAGGAGCTTAATTCCGAGATACGAACGATCTCGATGCAGCCGGATTCGCCGTTTCATGGTCTCGAAGGCCTCAAGCACATGGCCACGGCGCTGGTACCTGGAATCTACGACCCGGCACTGGCGGATGAGAATGTCGAAGTGTCAACTGAAGCTGGCCTGGAGATGGCCCGACGACTGGCCCGCGAAGAGGGCTTGTTGGTTGGCACTAGTTCCGGAGCGAATGTATTTGCCGCGCTGCGATTGGCTCTGTCATTACCGAGGGGCTCAGTAGTCGTGACGATGCTCTGTGATGGCGGCGAACGATATATAGAGGGAACTTGATTCACCTGACAACACAACATCGAAATGAGATCGCCGTGCATGGCGAGCGCGACTACCCGTACGAATGTTGCGGCTTGTTGCTCGGTAGTTTTACAGAACCAGGTGTGAAGATGATCGCCGAGGTTTACCCGATCTCGAA
>DASWDX010000494.1:0-8339 GCA_036395055.1 Pyrinomonadaceae bacterium
CGACTCACTCCGCCGCCAGGCGCAGGATTATGGGTCCGAAGAGGCTCGCCAAATCGTGAACGCCCTGGCACAGGTGGATGCTTCCAACGATGATTTCTGACCACCCAGACGGCAATCCTTCCACGGATTTTTCAGATTGAAAGCCAGAAGCAAAGATTTTCCGTTTATCATTTGAGATTTTTCATTTGCCATTCATGCCAATCTAAACAAGTTCTTTTCAATGGCGAATGAAAATTGAGAAATGATAAATGGAAAATCTATCTCTTGATGCTGACGGAAGCCTATGTGTTCGTGAAGGTCCCTAAGCAGCCGCTTTTTTACCAATCTCGTGCAAGCGCTTCACCACTTGATCGATTAACCAATTCGGGGTTGAAGCTCCGGCCGTGACGCCGACGCGCTTTGCGTTTCCAAGGTCGGTTGGATTGATCTCCGCAGGCGTTTCTATCAAATAGCTTTTGTCACACTGCTCCTGACAAACGGCCAATAGCTTGACACTATTTGAAGAATGGCGTCCACCAATCACATAAAAAACGTCTACCCGTCCTGCGAGGGCGCGCGCGGCGTCCTGACGATCGCGCGTAGCCGAGCAGATCGTGTTTACGACCTGTGGCTCAGCATCCGCCCTTTCGCGTACCGCTTCTGCCACTTCGAGGAAAGTCTGCAGCTTGATGGTCGTTTGGGAAACAACCAACGGCGACCGCAATTGAGGAAGTAATGCAACTTCGGCCGCGTCACGAACGACATAAGTATTGTCCGGAGCATAGCCGACTACACCAATCATTTCCGGATGATCGGGATTACCGGCAACTACTACGTCTCTTCCATCCCTGGCTGCGCGCTCTGCGAGGTGTTGTACTCTGGTTACAAACGGGCACGTGGCATCGATAACTTTTGCGGCTCGCCCTTCCAGATCACGTTGGACTTGCGGTGTAACGCCGTGCGCGCGAATTACCGCAATCGTGTCACCATCAGCTTCCGAAGGCTCGTCAATCGTAGATACTCCCAGATCGCCGAGTCGCTCCATCTCCTGGGCGTTGTGAATCAATGGCCCAAGCGAACGTATCGGACGAACGCCTTCGTCCAAAGCGTCTTCGACCATCTCGACGGCTCGTTCAACGCCGAAGCAAAAACCGTATTCGTCAGCTAATAGGACTTCCATGTTTTTCGCGGCGCAGTGTATTCGGTTGCGAATCCGCTTAGAAGTATTTCAAGCCGGCCGTGGTCCGCGCGCAGCCTGCGCGAGACCGTAGCCGCTTGCGTTGCAGCTCAGTTTATCGGCTCAGGCGCACCTTCCGATTTCTCGCCATTCCACTTGTGCTTCCATTCTTCCCGCAACCGGTCGCCACCAGCAACGCGAGCTTCGACCCACTCGATGTCCTTATCGATTAGCGAGCGAATTGTGCTCAGGAATGATTTGTTGAGGTCGCCCAAATTATGCGCCACATCCTCGGGCAGAATTGCATAAGAAACGTCACCTATGTAACGCACAGCATCACAAAGTTCGTTAATAACGTCCTTCCCCGATTCCGCTTGAGTTTCCGATTCCGTTGTTTCCGGCATTGCTTAAATTCCTCCAAACACCTAAAACCGCGGTTGATTCCTACGGCTTGAATATCTTAGCACTACTCAAATACGACCGCACGGCCCGGCCCGTTCCATGAGTTCTCCACTTCGCGGCTCCTGCCTGTTTTTGCAGCGGCCTCAGAACAATTGGAGGGTTATTCAATGCGACGAAACCGAGTTGCGGCCTCAAATACAGAAGCGTGAGCGGTAGCGACTGGGTGCAAGTCTCAAGTCGACATCCCCAGTACAACTCAATACACAGCCACTTGTTCTTTGATAGCTGGAGTTGAGCGTCTCGGAAAGGACCTGGTCGCTACTACCACTCCACGCGGGAATCCCGGTCTGCTGAGTTCTGTCTAACTTCAACCGACTTTTGCAACTGCGATGCTGGTCGCGAGTGTACGACTTGTAATGCAAACTGTTAATTTAACTGGGCTGATTATTGACTGAATAAGCGGAAGGAGTAGTTATGTCTCTGATGCGTTCAACTGTTTTGGTCCTGGGAATGCTACTGCTGACTTGTGGCTCTGCGATAGCGCAAAGACCTGGTCCTGAATTTCGCCGGCCACTCGCGTGCGAGCCATTGGAGCCGCGCACCAAACTTGAAGCAATTGAGTGGCGATATGAAAGCGTTCTGATTAAGGGCTTCAGTCAAATAGCTGGTGTAACCGTGCGCGGCGCGGACGTTCGCATCGATGCGGTGGAGTTGAAAGACGCTGGCGCTGCCACACGAGCTCTCGGGATCGTCATCGCGCTCAGAGAAACGGGCGATACGCCCCGAGAAAACAGAGCGTTCATCGATTACGACGAGATCGATCGTCTATTGAAGGCTTTCGACTCGATTGCTCGCGTAAACGAAACGGTTACTAAGCTCGCCAGCTTCGAGGCCCGCTACCGCACTCTCGGTGACCTGGAGCTAGTTGTCTTCCGTCAGGGACGCAGCGGTACCGCAGCATCACTCTCGAGCGGCATTTGTAATCGCGTTACCGGTCTGCTCACGCTCGATGAACTTGACAGACTTAAAGCACACATCGTTGAGGCAAAGGTACGACTGGATGACATTAAATGAGATTGCAAAACTGAAATAGCCACAGTGAACAGCATAACGCGGCGATTCCGAAGCAGTAGCTGCCTCGGAATCGCCGTGTTATCAGTCTCTTATTGTGGCTGTTATCTCTGACGATCTACTAGAGTCCGCTTGAGCTTGCCGGGCTCTCGTAAGCGAGCAGATGAAATGCAAGTTTAGCGTCATCAGGTGGCAGAACCGGATGATAACTTTTTCCGTAGGTGGAGACGATTTTCTTCACGTAGTTTTGAGTCTCGCCATAGGGCGGCACGCCTTTGTACTTATCGACAGCTCCTTCACCGGCGTTGTATCCGGCCAGTGCGAGTGAAACGTCGCCGTCAAATCTATTCAAGAGCCACTTTAGATATTTTGTGCCGGCCTCGACGTTCGCTGCTGAGTCGAATGGATCCGTCAGGCCAAATCTCTTCGCTGTCGCCGGCATCATTTGCATGAGTCCCTGCGCGCCGACGTGTGAAACTGCTTTTGGATCGTATCTCGATTCCTGCTTGATAACGGCATGGATGAAGCGCGGATCGACACCCTGCTTTTCACCGGCGCGAAAGATGATCCAATCGAGAGCACAATCACCCGACAGGGGGACGTCCTCAGGTATCATTTCTACCCGAGTGGCCGCGTCAACGGTGGGCGCCATTACAGGACTGAAGAAAAGTCCGGTGAAATTGAAAACAAAGAAAAGAGAAATGATGGCAACCGGTATGGACTTCGCCGAGTGCAAATGAAACCGTCGAGAACGATTGACTGAGCGCAAACGGGGCGTAGCGCGGGGAAACTGCAGGGGGAACTTCATATGTGATTCTCCATGTGAGCGATGGCCCACAGCCATCAGGATTTTAATACTTCAAACTTCAGCTGCGCATGGTGGAACCGATTCAAAGAACTTAAAAAGCCTTGCAATCGAAACCGTAAGTAAGATGGAGATTTGATTGCGATGGTTGCTACTTTTTCGCTGCTGTAAGGTGTCGATGTGACGTATTCAAATGAGCCATTTAGACGCCGGTTTGATCGCAACATTTTGTCCGGTTCAGTGACGTTCAGAGTGAAGGAAAGGTCATCCGACGGACAAAAATTAGGGCTATGTTGGGGTCAGCTGGATTAGGCGCGGCCGGCAACTTCGCCGGTTTGCGTATTAACGCGCACGAGTTCGCCTTCCCTGATAAAGAGGGGTATGCGAACGGCGAGACCCGTTTCCAATGTTGCTTGTTTGGTTGCGCCACCGGCGGCGGTATCGCCGCGCAGGCCCAGCTCCGTTGACGTAACTGCGAGTTCGACATATTGCGGGAGTTGCAATGAAACCGGCGCGCCATTGTATTTCAAAACCTGTAGCGACACGCCTTCCTTGAGATATCCACGATCTGACTCCAGGTCGTCGGCTGGGAAAGTAAACTGCTCGTAACTCTTCTCGTCCATGAAATGAAAACCGTGCGCGTCGCTATAAAGAAAAGATGCAGGCGCCAACTCGATATCCGGCTCCCTAAACTTTTCGCTCGAGCGGAAACTCTTTTCGATAACCGCCCCGGTTAATAGCTGGCGCAAACGGGTGCGCACCATCGTCGCCGCACCGCGTGCTGTTGGCGACGCAAAGAAAACCTCCAGGACCACGTAGGGCTGCCCGTCAATCGTTATTAATAATTTGCGTTTTAGCTCGTTCGCTGTAATCAGGGCCATTACGGTTTCTTCCTGCCAACAAAAGGGGCTTTGCCGCCACATATCTCTGAAAAGCAGCGTCTGCCCACGTTTCCAAAACGCGGCTTTGCTGATGTCACTTCCGCCGTTAACGCCCTCCTATCTCACTGGCTCACGCAGAACGGCGTCTGCGGCAATGGCCGCGTTGCGCGCAGCCTCCGCATGGGACCTGTGCAATCCGGCCACTTGCAAAAGCGCTTCACCAGTGCGCGAAAGCATGCGAAAGAGATCGCCTTCTTCAGCGCCGGTTTCGTGAACAAGCGTGGACCACTCTGTCCCCGTGGCCCAACGTGCGGCGGCCGCAGCAGCAGAAAAATTCAATTCCGGCGCGGGCTCTATTCCGAGTTTCCATTCTTCAGTTGATACCTTGAAGCCGATATCTTCAAATTGAGCAAGCGAGTTTACCAGCGCATCTTCCAACTCCAGTTGGCCGTAGTCACGCTCCTCGTCGGCCGTGAGCGCGGCCATGACGCCGGCCAGCCGATGAAAATCGAGCGAATTAAATAGTCCGCTCTCCAGCGCTTCACCGACCAGCAGCGGACGATCTAGGTGGAGATCAGCAAGCCAGCGCCCGCGCTCAGTTGTCTTTTCAGCATCGAAGTCGAGATAACCAAATACCGCGAGAACGCGCGCTCGTTGATGAAATGGTTGCCAAACCTCCTCACGCAGCTTCTCGATCCGCCGAGTCGCCCGTTCAAGTTCTTCTGCATCGACTAGCGTGCCCCAAAGTGCCTGTGTGTATCTCAACTTCTCTTCTGTGCCCAACGTGCTCGGAAACACTGATTCGATGCGATCATCGAGTGCGCTTATTGCCTCGCCCTCCTCGGATTGCACGTCGCGCAGGCGAGGCTCGGGAATCACGAGCTCCCTGCCGCGCTGGCGCACATCCGCAAACGCGTCTTCAATGAATTCCTCTTTCAACCGATAGATGGGTGAATAAACTCGTCCAATGCGTTCCAGGGCAAAGCTGGCGCTGCGTCCGTCTTCGCGAATTCCGCGGACATTGCCGTCGCGCTTATCAGTAATTAACACCAGGCGACGACCGCTGCGGCCAATACCGACGACTCGGCCGGGTTCGACTACTTCATCTAACCAGCGATGCAGCGCTTCGGCTCGCGTTTGTGGTTTCGATTCATGCAGCCGAGCCCGGGCACTAACCAGACGTTCAAAACCAATCACGGTATCCAGCGGTAATTCACAACCTGCTTGTTCAAGTTTCAACTGTATTCGCTGTCGGCTCTCAGTCCGGGCTTTTTCAAGTTGTGCGATCTGCAAAGCAGCTTCGCGATGGGCAAAGCTTCTTTCCGCAATCTCGCGCACCCCGGCGAAGCTGCCGTAAGCGTCCAGCAGATTCAGTAATGTCGTGTAGGTTGCGCGAAACTGAGAGAGGAGCGGATCTGGCCGGGCCCTCAACAACTCGGCAATCCTCTGTGGATCCTGATGCAAGCCCGAAGCGACAATTACGAAGCCCACGTTGTCGCGCCCGCGTCGTCCGGCGCGACCCGTCATCTGTTGCAACTCTGAAGCACTCAACTGGCGCCAGCCGCTACCTGTACGTGCATCAGCAACTGTTAGAACAACTGTGCGCGCCGGAAAATCGACTCCGGCGGCAACAGTGGCGGTGGCGAAGATTGCGTCAAGCAAACCCGCGCTCATCAGCTTTTCAATGATCATTTTCCAGGCGGGAATATGTCCGGCATGATGCGAAGCCACACCGCCACGGATGATTGTGTCCCAATGACGATGACCGCGTATCTCCGGATGCTGGCCTACAGCGCCGCGCATGAAGTCGCGGCGGGCCTCACGTCGCACGTCGTTTGAATCGCGCCGCATCAGCGCAGTCTCCGACGCTGCTTGATCGCAACGCCGGCGCGTCGGCATAAACACGATAGCGGGTAACAAATTGTAAGAGCCGAGCGCGGCCAGCAACGTGGCGGGCGGCATTTCCGGCATGCGAAGTTTCATAGCTCAACCAGTACAACGTTCTCGCGGCTCCGCCGTCTGAGATAGGGGCGAGGCTTGAGCCTCACCGGAAGACTTCATTAAGAGTTTTGGGGGCTGCGCACCAACGCTTCAGGCGCATAGCCCCAGACCGCAGAACCAACTGAATCGGAAGGTCGGAGACAGTCGGAGACGTTCCACACATCAAGCGGCGACGCCGCAGCCAAAACTTTCTCAATACCTTCGTCGATACCTATGGGCTGTCACTCTCTTTTCCTCGCGCGTTTGTTCCAGCATTCGCTCAATCTCCGGATTCAGTTTTCCATTCTCACTCAACAACGGCAGTAGTCGCCTGTCGGGCAGCAGCATCGCCGCCCTCAATGGCACCGGTCGCGCGCCTGGGCGCGTCACCACTCCGCAACGAACACCGCGTACCTCTCCAATCCATGCCGCAAACTCATCCGCGTTTCCTACAGTGGCCGATAAGAGGAGCAACCGGAGTCGTGGCGGTGTCAGGATGATCGCTTCCTCCCAGACGTGCCCGCGATCTTCGTCGCCGAGATAGTGGGCTTCATCGAGCACGACCAAATCCGCATTGACGTCGCTGCCACCCCGCAGGGAATCAAAAAGTTGGTTGCGATAAATTTCGGTGGTGCCGACGATCAGTTGGGCATCAGTGTTATCTTTCCGGTCGCCGGTTAATATTCCCACACGCTCCGCACCAAACTCTTCGGAAAACTCCTGGTACTTGGAATTCGTCAGAGCTTTCAAGGGCGTCGTGTACCACGCCCGGCGTCCGGCGTCTAACAATCGACGAATCTCTTCGCGTGCAATCCAGGTCTTGCCACTACCAGTCGGCGCTGTCACCAGCACATCTTCGAATTCGAGTGCGGCGAGCGCTTCGACCTGGAAAGGATCCGGCTTGAAGGATACAGCTCGCGGCGTGCCAATGCCGTCGAGCAGTTTTTTCACTTCCCGGGACTGCGGGCGGGCGGGTTGGTTCGGGTCGATGGGATTTGAAGGAGACCCTCTGGCGTGTTTCCGACTGCCTTCGGGCGCGCGCGATCTGCTTTTGTTACCAGATCGACGCTTCTTATCAACAACTCTGTCACGAGAACGTCGCATAATCCATTCTAGCTTTGAGGCCTTTGCTCGCGAAGTGCTAACGTAGAATACGGATGTCGAAAAGCTTTCACAACGCGTGGACGATGGCGCGCGTCTAAGGCAGGGAACATTATCTTTCCCAGGGGTGTTTTATTAGGAAATGGCAGAACTTTTCGCTGATTTTGAAGTCAATCGCGAGTCAAGAAGGCCGATTATTTCGAAGCTCTTGGCGGGCTCACTCACCGCGCACCTGCTGGCTGCTGCTTGCGTCCTCTTTGTTCCGGGCGTCAGAGATGCGTTCAATCTTGCCAGTCTCATTAGCGACACCAGGTTTGTGGATAAGCCTTACGAGCGAACGGAAATTGGCGACGATGTCCAATTGTTGAACCTGGCGAGTAACAAGTTTCACTATCCGGAAGGGTATTTCGCGCTTGAAAGTCAACCGGGAGCAACTCCGTTTCCTGCGCCGCCGCAATTCATAGCGCAAGCTCCGTCGCCAGCAGTGCAACCGGAACTTGGGCCTTCACCTTCTCCGAGTCCATCGCCTCTAGAAACGGCCCCGCCGAGTCCGCTGACAACTGCTTCGCCCTCCCCGGTTGTTGCGCAGGCAAAGACGAGTCCAACTCCGGCTCAGAGTCCCACGATGACAGCAGACGAAGCACAGACGGAGCTGGACAAAACAGCCGCTAAAAACAATCTCGAGCTGCCGAAGGAAAATGAGATTAACAAGAAAGCCCTGAAAGACTTTGCGATTTATGCGAACGAATTGAAGAACCAGGGCAAGCTCGATCTAAACAAGCCCTTCGAGATTGTTATCGAAGCTGAGCTCGACCAGAACGGCAAACTAAAGAATGCCAAGTTTACAAAGAAAGCGGGCGATCCCAACCTCGTGGATTTGTTTGGTCGCATGGTTTCGGCGCTCAACGACAGCGGATTTTTGATCTATCTAAAACCCGTAGAC
>DASWDX010000495.1:0-3148 GCA_036395055.1 Pyrinomonadaceae bacterium
ATATAGGCGAGAGCGCGGACCGTTACCGGGTTGTCGCTGGCGATGCCGCTGCGCGACCAGGAATCGGCCGGGAGATTTCGGAAGAGGGAAAGGGTGGCTGAACGAATCGCGCGAAATTCATCCACGTGACTCGCCCACGAAACCTTATCAGACTCAGCAGCCGCAACAGCAATTTCCTGATCATAGCTGGGAAGCGGATCCTGAAAGCCGCGCGCAAACCACAACGCTCGGAACGTGAAAACACGCTCGGTGTCGTTAACGTGGCCGAGAAGTTCGCGCATTGACCACTTGCCGGGTGCATAACGATGAAGAGATTGCTCTTCGGAAATCTCAGCCAGGAATGTAACGGATTCCTGCAGCTGCGTAGCGAGCACGTCAAGAATGTCGTCGCTGGCTACGCGGTCGATGTAGATAGAATAGTAAGGTGCAGCTTCGTTTGGTTTTGGTCGTTCTAACATGAAGTGAATAGTAAATCGTGAATCGTAAATAGAAAAGTCCAGACGCAGGCTTAGCCCGGTCTCCACTAAACAAGAGATGAACTACTTCTTCAACGATGATCAAGTTCATTCGTGTAACAGACAAGCGTGGAAAATGATACGTCGATCAAGTAAGTTTTTTTATTTAGCCCAGCAGGCGATGTAAGCTTAAGGCAGGACAAAATGCGGTACTGGTACAGTTCCATCGCCAGCATGTTAGTCTGCACTCATAGTATTCTCCTACGGTCAGTCGGTCTCTCCTGGATTCAGCTGGTGACGGTTAGAAGGTTTTTAGCTTCTTTCGGGTTCAAAATCGCGGAACTTGAGTCGCTCAGTGACCGTTTCTTCCTGTAGGAAGGGTTCAGTTCGGTAATTCTTTTCAATTGCGGAGGAAACACGCGTTATGTATTGCTCAGCTTGTGGTACGCCTCTGGCGCCTGGTCTCAGTTATTGTAATCGTTGCGGCATGAGTCTGAGGGAGCGTGGTGATCAAAAACAGACGGGAGCGATCACCGCTTTCTTAACCGCCATTACTCTGATTGGCCTCATCGGTCTCGGGATCATGCTGGGAGGAGCGCTTACGCTCACCAACGAAGCGCACCTGAAAGAAGAGCTGGTAGGCTTCTTTATGTTGTTTTCTTTCCTGATTGTTGGTATCACAGAAATAATGCTGGTAAGGCAATTGTCCCGGCTAACGGGAACGAAGCAGACAAAAACGATTGAACCTCCGCAACATCTCGCAACGCCCAATGAGTTACGCCAGCCTCAACCGCTTCCGGAACCTATTCCCAGCGTGACTGAAAATACAACGCGCACCCTGGAATACTCTCGCCATGAGCCTTCGAGATAACCACGCCTGCAAAGGGCTTTGCGCATTAAGAGGAACTAACGTGAAGAAAATTGTCCTGCTAATACTCCTGATTTCGCTGGCGTCAGGTTGCCATCGCTTTCACGACGAGATCGTGGGTTCGGCAAAACTTCAAAAACAAAAGCGCGAAGTTGGATCGTTTAATTCGATCTCGACTGAAGGGGCTTTTGATCTTCAGGTAGTCTGTCAAAAACCGCTGAGTGTTGAGATAGAAGGCGACGACAACATCCTGCCGCTCGTCAGCACCGAGGTGTCTAACAACGTGCTCCACATAAAAAGTCTTCGCGGTTACTCAGTCTCTGAGCCCATTACTTTGAGAATCTCGGTCCCGAGTCTTGAAGGAATCTCGGCGACGGGAGCGGGCAACATCCAGGTCTCCGGAATCGGGAACGAGAAATTTAGTATCGACGCCAGCGGTGCGCCAACGATAAGGGCCGCTGGGCAAACCAGAGCTTTGAATATTGATGTGGGGGGCGCGGGAAAGATCGATACCAATAGGTTGCGTGCCGCGCAAGTCGTGGTCGACTCGAAAGGTGTTTCAGACATTGACGTCCATGCGAGCGAGCGACTCGATGTGATCGTTTCTGGCCCATCACATGTAACCTACGAAGGCGATGCGGTAGTAAACCAAACAGTGAACGGACCAGGCAAAGTAGAGAAAAGAGAATCGGAAGGATCTTAACCGTTATCTTCAAGTTCATCGTTGTGATATTTTTCGGTTGACATTCCACTCATTACTGAATAACTATTTGTCATTATCGAAAGGAGCTTGTCCAACCAATGACCTATGTAGTTGTTGAGTTATGTGTTGACTGCAAATATACCGACTGTGCCGCGGTGTGCCCGGTCGAAGCATTTCACGAACTCCCCGACCGCCTCTATATTAACGCCGACACTTGCATCGACTGCGATGCATGCGTGCCCGAATGTCCGGTAGAAGCAATCTTCGCCGATAACAACGTACCCGAAAACTACGCTCACTGGACCCAGATAAACATTGACGAAGCTCCAAACTATCCGGTGATCAGCGCGAAGATTCCCGCCTTACATGGCCCAACCTGTACTGGACCAGAAGAGTAACTTTCCACAAATCAATTCCGAACGATTTGGAGGCGGGCCATTTCAGTTTTGGCTCGCCTCTTTGGCATATTTTGCCAGCAGAATCCTTGAGAGATAGCATGGATGTCTAAGACTGTCTGCTGCTTCCGCTCGATCGAAGGTCCTGGTACATTCAAGCTTTGAAAGTAGTCGCTGTCCTCACTATTTTCGTTCTTAGTTCACTCGCTTAGCCCCAATCCGGGCGACCAACAAAAAAACCATGGTTGTTGTGCCCCCCTCGACTGCGATGCAAAAGGTATTACCTTCGTGGTGAAGATCAACGATGGATTTCTGAAACTCCATACGGATAGTTTTTCGCGGCTGAGGATCCTGAGCCTCAGCCAGGCTACGAGGAAACCTCAAAACCTGCAGGAAACCTTTTCGGCAGTTGACCGTACCCGACGCTGCGCGCATGATCATCATAGCTCGCCGCCGAAAGGACTTTTACTTGATTACCTGCCGCAAGATGACTGCCGCGGACGTTGCCGACGCCTTTGAGATGCTTAGGGTATTTCTCAGGGAGGACGAGCACTACCTCGCCAGCAGCAAGGCTTATGGTGATCGCGGATTCCAGGGACTTAATGACGCGCTCGATCTGTTTCTCGAGCAGCCTGAACTCGGATTTGTTTGGATGGCCTATGACGACCGTGGCGTTAGCGCGATTTGCGTAGTTTGTTACGCAATCTCTACCTCGATGGGGGCAGTG
>DASWDX010000496.1:0-6255 GCA_036395055.1 Pyrinomonadaceae bacterium
GCGTTCTTCAGCCCGATGAATGTCAGAAAAACTCCAATGCCGGCCGCGGTTGCCATTCTTAGTTCAGGCGGAATTGCTTTAGCAATAGTTTCGCGAATTGGTGTAACGGATATAACCAAGAACAAGACGCCGGCCCAGAAAATGATTCCGAGCGCGACCTGCCACCAAACCTTCTGCGTCAGAATGATCGTGAAGGTAAAGTAAGCGTTGATGCCCATGCCCGGCGCAACCGCGAAAGGAAGCTTCGCGTAGAGGCCCATGACGAGAGTCATCACGAAGCAGACCAGCACCGTCGCTGTCAGCACTCCGCTGAAAGCCATGCCCGTTCCCGGTGTCGAAAGAATCAAAGGATTCACGACGATGATGTAAGCCATCGTGAAGAACGTAGTGATGCCCGCGATCGCTTCGGTGCGGATGTCAGGCTTGGAGGCTGCCGGTGTCGTCATCAAACATCTGCTGTGCTAGCGGGATGGTTGGAGCGCGGAGAGTCTATGTCACTTGCCTGCGAAGCCGCAATTTCTTCATTTCCAAAAACAACAACCCGAAGCCTGTTGACTTCGGGTTGCGTTTGTCAGCTCGCAGCGGGTTCCCCTTTGAATTCTCTGCTTGCTGATGCGTATGAATCGCCAATCTTCTGCGCGTTGATAGTAAAACGTTTGACAATTCTCAGCAGTAACTGACTCCACTCTTTGGAGTGCGGACGTGGGAGGTTGATTCCTCTAATTATATAATTACGCCTCACTGTCATTTACAATTCACGTTCACTATTCCACGAGCCGATCACTGCTACAGTCACGCTATCGAGCGCCTTCAAACGGAGTTCCAGGTGTTCATGCCGGCTGCGGCTGAGCTTCAACTGCGAGCCATCCTCCAACACGACCACATAATCGCTATTGAAATGGGGATGCATCTCCTTGATCGAGATTTACGATTATTGAACGATGAATGCGAACAAACGTTTTTGGGTGGTGAGTTGCGAACCGTGAAATTTAGTACCGCCAAATCTTGGCTCGCCTCCAGCACTCGTATAGAATCCCGCCGCAAGTAATCCCGAGATTCAACCGGCTGGGGGGTCATATTGACCCTGCTCAAACGATAAACACTCGGCGCAATAGTTACACGGACAAATCAGGATAATGGGCTTGATTGCGGGCACAAAAATCGGTCGCTACGAAATCCGCTCGCAGATTGGCGCGGGTGGAATGGGAGAGGTTTATTTGGCGCTCGATACCGAGCTGGACCGAACGGTGGCGATTAAAATTCTCCCTGAAGCTCTACCCTCAGATCAGCGACGACTGCAGCGCTTCATTCAGGAAGCAAAAGCAGCTTCGGCTCTAAATCATCCACATATCCTCACAATTCATGAAGTTGGCACGATAGGCGGCACGCGTTTCATCGCCACCGAGTTCATCGATGGTGATACTCTGCGCCAGCGCATCAACATCGGAATGAAGCTGCTGGAGATTCTCGAGGTTGCTGTTCAAGCAACCAGCGCACTCGCGGCCGCTCATGCCGCCGGCATCATCCATCGCGATATCAAGCCTGAGAACATCATGGTCAGGCGCGACGGCTACATCAAGGTTTTGGATTTTGGCCTCGCCAAACTGACTGAGCTGCCCGGTTCTACCACCGACACCGAAGCGCCCACTAAAGCAATGGTCAACACTGGCGCCGGTACCGTGATGGGCACGGCTAACTACATGTCGCCGGAGCAGGCTAAGGGAACCAATGTCGATGCGCGTACAGACCTTTGGAGTCTCGGAGCGGTTCTCTACGAAATGGTCACTGCACATGTGCCGTTCGCTGGAGAAACTCCAACTGAAACCATTTCCCTGATTCTGCAAAAGGAACCCGCACCACTCACTCGCTATGCTGATGATGTCCCGACAGAGCTGGATCGTATTGTGTTTAAGGCGTTGACCAAGGATCGGGAGGAACGTTATCAGACCGCAAAGGATCTTCTCATCGATCTACGTAACCTGAAACGTAAGCTCGAAGTTGACGCTGAAATAGATCGCACGGTCCCACCGGAGTTTCGCGACCAATCCGCAATGGGCACAGGCTACGGCACGCGAGCGACTGCTTCAGGGGCCCTGGCAACGACGCCCGCAGCCGGCAGACATTCCGCTTCCAGCGCTGAGTACATTGTCTCTGGAATCAAGCATCACAAAATCGCGACGGCCATTGTCGTCACACTGCTCGTGATTGGCGCAGTCGGTATTAGCGTTTACCTGCACGCGCGCAATACCGAATTAGCAATCGAATCAATCGCAGTGTTGCCTTTTGAAAATCAGAATCACGATGCGAACACCGACTACTTATCAGATGGAGTTACCGAAAGCATCATCAACAGTTTGACTCAGCTTCCTAATATGAAAGTGATCGCGCGCAGTTCGGTTTTTCGCTACAAAGGGAGAGAGGCCGATCCTCTTGCAGCGGGAAAAGAGTTGGGTGTGCGGGCTGTGTTGACCGGCAGAATGATGCAGCGCGGAAACAGTCTAATAGTAAGCACCGAACTCTTGGATGTGCGCGACGGCAAACAACTGTGGGGCGAGAGGTATGAGCGCAATGTCTCAGATCTGTTGGCGATGCAACGAGATATCGCTCAACAAATCACGAGCAACTTGCGGCTAAAGCTTTCTGGTGTTGAGCAAGGCCGCGTGACCAAGCACTATACCGACGATGCCGAGGCTTACCAGCTTTATCTCCAGGGCCGCTTCCACTGGAATAGGCGAACCGGCGAAGCACTCAGGAAATCGATCGAATACTTCAATCTGGCGATTGCGAAAGACCCTAATTACGCACTGGCTTATGCTGGACTGGCTGATGCGTATCTTTTGTTTCCTGGCTACTCCGTGGCCTCGCCCCAGGAGTCTTTCCCGAAAGCGAAGGCGGCTGCCAGGAAAGCTCTCGAGCTGGACGAAACGCTTGCTGAAGCGCACACCTCACTCGGCTCTGTCCTCATCTCCTACGATTGGAACTTGCCAGAATCAAACAAAGAATTTCAACGAGCCCTTGAATTGAACCCTAATTACGCGACCGCGCACCATTGGTACAGCGATTCAAACCTTCTGGTCATGGGTCGATTTGATGAGGCCCTCGCGGAAATGAAGCGAGCGCAGGAGCTTGATCCGCTCTCGCTGATCATTAATGCTGAATTAGGAACCATCTACCTCTACGCACGCCAGTATGATAAAGCCGTCGAGCAATTGCAGAAGACCATCGAGATCGATCAGAGCTTTTACTTTGCTCATTGGATGCTCGGCATAGCTTATAAGATGAAGGGCTCTCGACAGCAAGCCATCGCGGAGTTTCAGAAGGCGAGAGAGCTGCAGGACGACCCGGCGCTGCTCGGCTTGCTCGGCAATGCCATTGCCGAATCCGGGAAAAGAGATGAGGCGTTAACATTACTCGACCAATTGACAGAGATTGCTAAACATCGTTACGTCCCGGCGTATAGTTTTGCGATCATCTACGGAGGACTGGGCGATAAGGATCGAGCATTTCAATGGCTCGAAAGAAGCTATCAGGATCATGCCAACGAACTTTCCCAGCTTAAATTTGATCCGCTCTTCGACAGCCTCCGTTCCGATCCGCGCTTCACTGATCTCGTGCGCCGCGTCGGACTTTGACCTGGAGGGTGGCAACCTGTTGCGGCTTGGTATCGCGTTCGACGCGTGCGTCGTTAATTAAGGTTCGGGATTTTTCTGAAAGCAATAAAGAGGCTCGGCTGATGCAATAACCTGGCGAGAAGTCAAACGCATTTCCAAGAGAATGAGAATTTCGCCTGGCACAAAATTCGGTCGTTACGAAATCCGCGGGCAGCTCGGCATCGGTGGAATGGGCGAAGTGTATCGCGCATGCGATGAAAGATTGAATCGCGACGTAGCAATCAAAGTTTTGCCTGAAGCTTTTGCGCAAGACATAGATCGCCTGGCCCGTTTCGAGCGCGAGGCGCGTTTACTAGCTTCTTTGAATCATCCTCACATAGGGGCGATTTACGGGCTGGAAGAATCAGGCGACACCCGCTTTCTCGTGCTCGAGTTAGTGTCAGGAATCACACTTAGCGAGCTGGTGGAACGTGGTCCAGTGCCAATCGCAGAAGCGTGTGTTATCTCGCGTCAGATCGCAGAAGCGCTCGAAGTCGCACATGAAAGAGGAATAGTCCACCGGGATCTAAAACCTTCCAACATCAAAATAAGCGAAGACGATCAAGTGAAGGTTTTGGACTTCGGTTTGGCGAAAGCCCTGGAAGAACCGTCCGCCAACTCGAAAATGTCAGAATCACCCACGGTTCTCTACCAAGGGACGCAAACGGGGATGATACTTGGCACGGCGGCGTACATGAGTCCGGAACAGGCGAAAGGTAAGCGAGTCGATAAACGAACTGACATTTGGGCTTTCGGCTGTGTGCTTTATGAGATGCTAACCGGGAAGCCCGTATTTCTCGGCGACGCGACCACAGACACTCTGGCCTCAGTGATTCGGGATGAACCCGACTGGAGTTTGTTGCCGAGCGCAACACCCAAAGGAATTCGCCACTTACTCAGACGGTGTTTGCAGAAAGATCCATCACTGCGACTGCGCGATATCGGCGACGCACGCGTTGAAATCATGGACGCGCTGAGCGAACCGGCGGCGGAAGTAACGATCAATGATCCAACTGTCGTGACCGCACAGAAGGGTTGGCGTCGAACGATTCCAGTTGCTCTGGCTGGATTAGTGACCGGAGCGATCGTTACAGGTTTGGCGTTCTGGGTCATATTGCATTTTGTTTCGGCGCGAGGGCTAACAAAAGAGCCCGTGAGGCGTTTCTCCATCAATCTTGCTGAGAGCGAGCCGCTGGCGCTCACTAAGTTTGTGCCTCTAGGGGTTGGTCGTCCGGGCATTACAGTCTCACCTGATGGAAACAATCTGGTCTATGTCGTAAATCACAACGGCGTCGCCCAGCTCTGCCTTCGCCCACTCAATCAATTCGACGCAAAACTGATTGGCGGTACTGAAGGCGCTTACAATCCTTTCTTTTCGCCTGACGGCAATTGGATTGGTTTTTTTGCCGACAACAAGCTGAAGAAAGTTTCGCTCGCAGGCGGCGAACCGGTAACACTGTGCGAAGCCAGAAATCCTGTCGGGGCTGATTGGGGGCCAAACGATATGATCTTCTTTGGCGATCAGGAGGGCGGAACGCTAACTCGTGTTTCAAGCACCGGAGGGAGGCCACAGCCCATTCCGATCGGTGGTGCACAGGCGCCCGATGCTGAGGTCCTTCCCGACGGGAAGTGGCTGCTCTATTCAACCTCGCAGGGTAGTAACCCTGATTATCATGAAATCCGAGCAGTGTCTTTGGAGACTGGTCAATCAAGTGTCGTGCTACAAGGAGGCAGTAACCCACGTTATCTGCCAAGTGGTCATTTGCTCTTCACCCGAACCGGCGGACTGATGGTCGCGCGGTTTGATTTGGACAGCCGGAAAGTAACCGGTCCAGCAGTCGCTGTAATCGAAGGCATACGGTCTGAAATCTACGGCAACTCTCAGTTCAGTGTTTCGGATAATGGGACGCTAATCTATATTCCGGGCGGCTCGGGCTGGATTGGTAAACCTGTTTGGGTAGATCGCGAGGGAAAGATCACTCAAATACCGCTGCCGGCTCAATGTTACAGCGGCTTCAAATTATCACCGGATGGCAAGCGTCTGGCTATCCAAGTCGCGAGCGCGAATGATGATATTTGGATCTATGAATTTGAACGCGGCACGTTCCTTCGCTTAACTCTCAATGGGAACAACATCGCTCCAGTCTGGTCGCCGGACGGAAAGCGCGTCGTGTTCGGTTCGTTCAGGGATGGGCGGTTCGGCCTTTTCCTGAAAGCGGCGGATGGCAGCGGGGCGGAAGAACGACTTACAACCTCATCCCCCGAGACGTTTCAAGCTGCTGAATCATGGTCGGCTGATGGGAAGGCGCTGCTTTTTGGAGAATGGAATGCTACCGATCAAGGAGACATTTGGATTCTGCCTTTGGAGGGTGAGCGCAAACCTCAGCCTTTCCTGCGGACACCGTTTTCGGAGTTCTTCTCGTCGTTCTCGCCTGATGGTCGTTGGATTGTTTACACATCTGACGAATCCGGGCGGTATGAAGTATATGTGCGGCCTTACCCAGGGCCGGGCGGCAAATGGCAGGTTTCAACCGAAGGCGGAGAAGAGCCCGTTTGGTCTGCAAACGGTCAGGAGTTGTTTTACCGTAACGGTGAAAAATGGATG
>DASWDX010000497.1:0-5219 GCA_036395055.1 Pyrinomonadaceae bacterium
CAACTTCCCCTTCAGCCAGAAGTCCTGGTTGATCCTTTTCTCCTGCATCTGCTCTCCGCAAACGTGGCATTTCCCATAATCGTAAGTCGGTTTGTTATTGTTCATGGATTTACTCTAACGCATAGGTGGTAATGAACAGAAGTTTACCAGTCTCTTTGAGTCGGCAGATTACTCATATTCACCATCCCGCACCTTCTTTCTAATTACATCGATGATGGCCAGAGTCAATCCTCCTATCAATCTTTTTCGCAAATCTTAGCACCGCCAATGTCAGCCGCGGAAACTCGCTTGCTTGACACTCTGCGTAACGCTCCCATAGTCTTCCCTGCTTGGATCATTGCAAGGGATTTTTGCTGATCGAGGTTCAAAGGAAAAAGACGGATTACATGATCAAGGAACAAATAATCGATCTGATAAAAATGAAGCGTGCTCACGTTGGCGTGGTTGGCTTAGGTTATGTCGGCTTGCCGCTGCTCGCTGAGTTTGCCCGCAGCGGTTATCAGGCAACCGGTTTTGAGGTGGACGAGCGAAAAGCTGCTCAGATTAATGCCGGTGTTTCTTATATCGGGGACGTGGCCTCATCAGTAGTTAAGGAACTGGTCGAGAACAAACGCCTCGTAGCAACTACCGATTTCGATCAACTAAAGCAATGCGATGCCATCATCATCTGTGTGCCAACGCCATTAAGAAAGACCAAAGAGCCTGACGTTTCCTATATCCTGGCGGCAGCAGAAGAGATCAAGAATCGCCTCCACCAGGGACAGCTGGTCATCCTCGAGTCGACCACTTATCCCGGCACCACCGACGAAGTATTGCAGCCGATGTTTGAGGCAACCGGACTGACACTCGACCACGATTTCCTGTTGGCGTTTTCACCTGAGCGAGTTGATCCGGGCAACCCCGAATTTCAAACGCACAACATTCCCAAGGTTGTCGGCGGGGTCACACCCGATTCCACGGAAGTTGCGGCTTATCTCTATTCGCAAATTGTTAAAGATGTCCACGCGGTCAGCTCGGCGCGGGTCGCCGAAACCGCCAAGTTGCTGGAAAATACCTTTCGCGCCGTCAACATCGGCATGGCAAACGAGATGGCACGACTTTGTTACGCGCTGAACATCGATACCTGGGAAGTGATTCGCGCAGCGGCCACGAAGCCGTTCGGTTTTATGCCTTTCTATCCCGGCCCGGGAATCGGCGGGCATTGTATTCCGCTTGATCCGCATTACCTTTCATGGAAGGCACGTCAGCATGGCTTTGATTCGCGCTTCATCGGTCTGGCGGAAGAAGTTAATTCCCGAATGCCGGAGCACGTCGTGCAATTAGTTGCGGATGGTTTAAACGACGAAAGCAAGGCGATGAAGGGTTCGCGCATTCTGTTGTTGGGCGTTGCCTACAAAAAAGATATTGATGACGTGCGCGAGAGTCCGGCGCTGTCAATTATCGATCGCCTGCGGGCGAAAGGCGCCGAAGTCCGTTATCACGATCCATTTGTGAAAGAAGTCCATTTCGACGATGCGCACACTGAAGGCGGCGGCGCGCCGCTCGGCTCCGTGACGTTGACGGATGAAGAGTTGCGGGCAACGGATTGCGTGGTGATTGTCACCGATCATAGTGGGACGGACTACAAACGCGTGTGTCAACTTTGTGCATTGATCGTTGATACCCGAAACGCGCTCAATGGAGACCTCAGACGCGACAGCAGTGCGCGGATAATCAGGCTGTAGTCCAACGTCCAACGTCCAATGTCCAAAGTCAAGATTCGCAAGCGGACATTGGACAATGGACGTTGGACGTTGGACATTGCTGAATGCTAAAGGTCATCAACGTTGTCGGCGCGCGGCCCAACTTCATGAAGGTCGCGCCGATTGTGGAAGCAATGAAGCGGCGCAAACGAGAGTTTACGCCGCTTGTTGTTCATACGGGCCAACATTACGACGCGGCCATGTCCGACAGCTTCTTCCGCGACCTGGATCTGCCACAACCCGATATTCACCTCGGCGTCGGTTCCTCCTCACATGCTGCGCAAACAGCCGCCATCATGGAACGATTCGAACCTGTCGTGTTGCGCGAGCAACCTGACTGGGTGGTGGTTGTGGGGGATGTTAATTCCACCCTCGCCTGCGCGCTCGTTTGTGTGAAGCTGGGCGTGAAGGTTGCGCACGTTGAGGCAGGACTGCGCAGTCGCGATCGCACTATGCCTGAAGAGATCAACCGGCTGTTAACAGATCAAATTGCTGATCTGCTGTTTACGCCTTCGGCGGATGCTGATGAAAACCTACGCGCCGAGGGAATTCCGCAGGAGCGGATCCGCCTGGTCGGAAACATCATGATCGATTCGCTCCACAAGCATCTGGAACGATCCCGCCAATCCTCAATCAAGACTCAATTGGGATTAACGGACGAGAACTATGCAGTACTGACTTTGCACCGCCCAGCAAACGTGGACGAACTGGCAGTATTCGGAAGAATCCTCGATGCACTCGAAAAAATTTCCGAACAGCTGCCGGTAGTTTTCCCGATTCACCCCCGTACCAGGAAAACGATTATTGAACTTGGCCTGCATGAGCGAGTTGCCGCGATGAAAGGCTTGCGATTAATCGATCCGCTCGGTTATCTGGATTTCCTCAGTCTCTACAGTGGTGCGCGTTTAGTGCTGACGGATTCCGGAGGCATCCAGGAAGAGACAAGCGTTTTAGGTATTCCCTGCCTCACCCTGCGCGAAAATACCGAGCGACCAATTACCGTAACGATGGGAACAAACATGATAGTCGGGAGCGACCCCGCGAGGATCATTGCCACAGCTTTCACCGCGCTGAATGAAAGGGCAAGGAGACCTGTTAACATTCCACTGTGGGATGGCCATACGGCGGAGCGGATTCTCGCGGCACTTTGAAAGAGTTTGTATTAAGCCCGCGAAGCGCGGCGAGAGCATAAAGCCTGGGGTGGAGCGGAGCGGAACCCCAGGATCGTTAAGGTTACAAAGCAAGAGCCCGCGAAGGCGGGCGAAGGCCGGTCCACGCATGTAAATCGAACCTTTACACTGACGCACGCTTCGCGTGCTCGGTTTTTTAACCTTTGTTTCCTGGGGTTCCGCTCCGCTCCACCCCAGGCTTTATGCTTCTACCCGCTGCGCGGGTTTTGGAATCGTATTTTTTCGGTGTTCTCTGCGTGGTCTCAGTGTTCCCTGTGTTGAGTGTCCCGCAACACTATTCACCACAAAGACACGAAGAACAGAGTCTTTAAGATCGAAAGCAGTTCAATTGCCAAACTCTTCCGAGTGCCCCAACAAACCTCGTAATGCGATGCTAGCGACAGGAGTCCGCAGCGTACTGACCGGCAGCATAAGCTTCGCCCAGGCCGTGCGTGAAGGTTTTCGACGTGGGCGCGCTGCAGGAAACCGCCGCCGTGAGCGCGCCGTGCTTGACCAGCTTGCTTCCCAGCCAGCACGTCTACGAGCTGAATACCAAAGTCTGCCCTCATCCGATTTACTCAAACACTTTCAGGAGCGCACCAGGCCTTCGTTTTTTCCCGGCTTTGAACTGGCAGACGCTACGGCTGCGCGGCAACGAAAAACTTTTCCTGACGAAACTCAGCGCCTCATCGAGTCGGCCCGGTTCATCACTAAAAACCATCGCTGGCCACTGTTGGGTTTCGCAGAGAAAGAATTTGGTCATCCAGCCCACGCGGGCAGCTCGCGCGGAGAACCCAATCCGGTCAACTGGCAGCGCGATCCGGTCTCCGGAAGAATCTGGCCACTCGATTATCACGCCGACATTCCTCTCTGGCATGGCGACGGCTCAGACATTCGCGTGTTGTGGGAACTAAATCGCCTCGGCCACCTCATCACCCTGGGCCGTGCTTATGCATTGACCAAAGACGAAGAATTTGCCGCAGCGTTTTTCAAGCAGGTGGAGAGCTGGCAGCAACAAAATCCGGTCGGGCGCGGCGCTAACTGGTCGTGCGCAATGGAAGTGGCATTGCGCGCCTTGAATCTGCTCGCTGCGTTCTCACTTTTCCTTCACTCTCCAAGTCTCAGTGAAGAGAGGCTGATGATGTTGCTAACCATGTTCGATCAGCATGGCGCACACATTCAACGCAACCTGGAATTTTCACACCTCTCGACGAGCAACCACTACATCTCGGATGTCGCGGGTTTACTGTGGATTGCCATCATGCTGCCGGAGCTGAGCCTTGCCGAACAGTGGCGTGGTTGGGCTCTGGCTGAAATGCTCCGAGAGATGGAGAAACAAATCCTGCCCGATGGCGCGGACTATGAAGGCTCAACCGGCTATCATCGTTTTGTCCTCGAACTATTTCTCTACTCGTTCGTGCTTTGCCATGCCAATGAGATTCCGATCGCAGACAAGTATTGGCGTAAGCTTCAGGCAATGCTCGTTTACCTGCATGGCTTACTTCGACCCGACGGCCTCGCGCCGCTCATTGGCGACACGGATGGTGGTCAGGTCTTGCCAATCGTTTCTCGCAGTGCAAACGATCACGGATATTTGTTGTCCCTTGGCGCCGTGGTTTTCAAGGAATCGCAATTCAAGCTGCCGCGCCTTGAAGGGACTGAGGAATTGCTGTGGTTATTAGGCGAAGAAGGTTTGCGAGACTATGACGAGCTAGGGAATTCGAATGAAGAAACTTCATCGCGGGCTTTTCCTGATGCAGGCACTTACGTGCTGCGAAGCGATGATCTGTTTCTTTTGTTCAATGCGAACGGTTTCCAAAAGGGCAGGCCTGTTTCGCACCGACACAACGACGCTCTCAGTATAGAGATTTCAGCCTGTGGCTCTGCTTTCATCGTTGATCCGGGATCTTATATTTATACCGGAGACTTGCACGCGCGCCATCTCTTTCGCTCAACTTCCTATCATTCGACCGTTCAAATAGATGACGTGGAGCAGAATACAATACGAGAAGAATCTCCGTTTGTTATCGGAGCTAAAGCGCGCATCCGCGTTTTGTCCTGGGAGAGCACGCCTGAGCATGACCGAATTGTCGCTGAGCATTCAGGCTATGAGCGTTTGCCTGAGCCAGTAAAACATCGACGTGCAGTTACCTTTCATAAGCCGGATCGCCGGTGGTTAATTGAAGACGAAATCATCGGCAGAGGCGAACATAAACTTGCCGCACGATTTCATTTCGATGCGGGACTCGAGGTGAGCCTTTTCGAGAGCAATAGTGTTATGGCATGTGACAAGATGAGTGGCGCACGC
>DASWDX010000498.1:0-5671 GCA_036395055.1 Pyrinomonadaceae bacterium
CGATGATTCAAAAAAAGTGGTGAGCACCGAAGGTGCGGAATATTATTCCGAATCAGGAAAAAGTGTCGGCCCTTCGGGCCTCAAAAGATGTGAAGGCGTTCGTTCTTTTCCACGCCCTCACGGACGTGGCTATTGAATTCCGGCCCGTCGGGCCTAACGATACTGCTTTGGGTCGAGAGCTCGGACTTATTCAGACCTTTACTGAAATAACCCAACTTCAATGGAACACATATGAGTCTTCTTGGAATTGATGTCGGAACTGGTGGAACGCGGGCGGTTTTGATCGATAGCGACGGACGCATCATCACGTCAGCTACGGTGGAACATATACCGTTCGCCTCACCACGTACGGGATGGGCCGAGCAGGAGCCCCAGGATTGGTGGCGTGCGGCATCGGCTGTCGTGCGCACGGTTCTTTCAAGTGAGGGAGTGCGACCTGAGGAGATCGGCGCAGTCGGACTCTCAGGACAGATGCACGGCTCCGTGCTGCTGGATGCGCGAGATGAAGTCGTGCGCCCCGCAATAATCTGGTGCGATCAACGAACTGAGACCCAATGCAGTGCCCTTACTGACAAGGTCGGCGCGGAGCGGTTGATTGAGTTGACCTGCAATCCCGCGCTCACAGGCTTTACCCTGCCTAAGATGCTTTGGGTGCGAGAACTCGAACCGGAAGTCTGGCAGCGCGTTCGCGCTGTTCTCCTGCCGAAAGACTATGTACGTTTGCAATTGACCGGCGACAAAGCGACCGATGTGGCTGACGCTTCGGGCACGCTAATGTTCGATGTTAAGCACAGAAAATGGTCGGAAGAAATGCTGGCTTCGGCGGAAATCGATGAAAGCTTACTTCCCCGAGTGTACGAATCTCCGCAAGTGACAGGCGTAGTATCAGCCGCCGGGGCAACCGCGACTGGCTTGCGCGCTGGAACACCCGTTGTCGCTGGTGCGGGCGATCAAGCTGCGGGCGCCGTTGGTATGGGCATCGTTAGCGCCGGCACGGTCAGCGCTACTATTGGTACATCTGGCGTAGTCTTTGCCGTTACGGATCAACCCTCACTCGATCCAAAGGGGCGCGTGCATACTTTCTGTCACGCAATCCCTGGACGTTGGCACGTAATGGGAGTCACACAGGCCGCGGGACTCTCCCTTCGCTGGTTCCGCGACCAGTTTGGCGCCGGCACCGAAGATGGTCGCGATCCTTACGAGCGTTTGACGGATGAAGCGGGAAGGGTGCCCGCAGGAGCCGGCGGCGCTCTATGGGCCCCGTACCTCATGGGCGAACGCACGCCCCATCTCGATCCGAACGCGCGCGCCGCGCTGGTGGGATTGACGGCTAGCCACACGCGCGCACATGTCATCCGCGCAATCCTCGAAGGGGTCACTTTCAGTCTGCGGGATACTTTCGAGATTTTCAGAGAGCTAAACGTCCCGATTAAAACTATCAGACTTGGAGGCGGGGGCGCTCGTTCCTCTCTTTGGCGGCAGATTCAGGCAGACGTTTACGGACGCCAGGTTGAGTTGGTTCAAGCCGAAGAGGGCGCTGCTTATGGTGCGGCTCTGCTGGCGGGTGTCGGAGGCGGAAGTTGGCCGAGTGTTGATGCAGCTTGCGGCGCGGTGGTCCGCGTAGCTGATCGTGTTTCTCCTGAACCGTCTAACGCCGTATTGCTTGACAAGCAATACGAAGCATTTCGTTTGCTCTATCCCGCGTTGCGAACGGTCAGGAACCATCTTAACAGTTAGAAAACATTTCCAGCTGGACGAGCGGAACATTAAAAGCTCTACGGCAATTCCTTCCAAGTCAAACTCAGGATTTAGTCTCGACATAGTGCACCCATTACGGTGCTCATAAGTCGTTGTTAACGACCTGTAAAACTGATGCTCATTATTAAGGTGTAATGGAATATGAATCGCGGAATCTCTAAACCGCGAAGGATGCTGGGCCTTCTTAAGACCTCTCAGTGCTTATTCTTGTTGAAATGGCGCACGTAATTGGCTAGCAAAGAAATTTCCGACTTGGTCAGCTTCTTGCCGAATCGCGGCATATTTCCGTTCCCATTCGTGATCGATTCTATGAGATCGTCGGCGCTGCCGTGATCCTTCCACCATTTCCCATTCGTGAAGTCCGGCACTTTCAGCATCTCTCCCAGGGCGGTCTTTCCCCGGCCATCAGTGTTATGACAACGGGCGCATTTCTCTCCGAAAAGCGCTTTTGCGCGAACCAACTGATCAGAGGAGAGGCCTGCTTTCTTTACTGATGTCTGCTGGGGCACCGCACGCGCGGAACTCAAGACGTACCCGGCGCTCAGGACAAGAAAGGCGAGCAGCGCGAAAACTCTCATAACGTTGGTTACCACTCGAATACGGATCATAGTCAGTTGATCATTCAAATCAGACGTGCAAACACAGACGAGCTGAGGATGCAAATACCGAAGTTGCTATTGGCGACATTCTAAGAACAAATGGTGTCGAACTCGAACCGCGAAAAAGGTTCGTTACCACGGACATTACAACTAGAAGGCGTCAGCCATCGAGCGAATTCTGAGTTGCTCGCGAAACTCGCGCGCGCTAATCGACGCAGCCGTGCGAAATTCAACTTCAACTGTCTTTCCCGGTATCAGATTGAGGTAATTGTCCGTAAAGGATCCAGCCTGGTTGCCTGCCGATAAATAAACCGCGCGCGCAAACTTGTCCGACGACAAACTGACTTTGAAACCACTGCGCGTGCGCACGGCCTCCGCACTAATTTGCGGCCGCTGCAACGCCAGATTCTTATAGGGCTCAAAGAAGTATTCATTGCTCGACACCCTTTTGCCGCCCACCAGCAATTCCCCTGACACAAACACGCCTTTGCGATCTTTCCCTTGAAGCAGGGTGCCAAGGGGAACGGCCAAATAAGATTTGCTGCTGAGGCCGGCAACGTCAACCGTTTTCTGGTCGCTCCAGAGAGTATGACCTTCAAAATCGAGCAAGCTGACCTTCAATTGCGCGGCAGTGGAATGCGGCCGATCAGAGACGATGTAAAAGTTCAGGCTGCCGTTTTCTTCGTGAGGGCTGAGGAGAATCTCACTGTAGAACCGCCGCGCGTAGTAGTGAAGGGCTTTCCATCGTCCGGCGTAATCGATACTGGACCAAGACGCGACCGGCCAGCAGTCATCGATCTGCCAGTAGAGCGATCCCATGTTGTGAGGCATGATGCGCCGCAGATGTTCGGCGCCGACACGGATGCCTTCGGCCTGCAAGACCTGGCTGACGTAAAGGAACGAGTCAAAATCCTTCGGCTCGGGGTAGTCGCGCAGCATGTATTCGCGGATTAGTTGGTTGCCGCGTGGATGTCGCTGGTGAGCCAGCATCACCGGGGATTTTATGTCGTGGTCCGCCGGTACTGTGTACGTGTTTACAGTCTCTAGCTGCGGAAAGGACTGAAAGCCGTATTCGCTCATAAAACGAGGATGCTGTTTCTCATACTCGCTAAACGGCATCGCAGCATGCCACACCTGCCAGTAGTGAAGATCACCCATCCTCTGCGACTCGGGATCGTCTTCCAGGT
This sequence comes from Pyrinomonadaceae bacterium, assembly GCA_036395055.1. Taxonomy (GTDB): domain Bacteria; phylum Acidobacteriota; class Blastocatellia; order Pyrinomonadales; family Pyrinomonadaceae; genus PSRF01. The sequence continues at coordinate 3,545 of DASWDX010000498.1, forward strand.
TGGAACTGGGCGAGCTGGGCCAGTAAGGCCGCGACGGATCCAGTGAGCCGCAAACCTCCGGCAAGACGCCATGGAAGATTTTGAGGTAGTCGTCCCAGAGCGAGGCCGGCAGATGTTCCTTCCAGCCCCAATGTTTCCAGCCGCTCTCGATTTCGTTATTGCCGACCCAGATGACAATACTCGGATGATTACGCAGCCGTTTGACGTTATCTATTGCTTCGTGTCTTACATTGTCGAGAAATGCCTGATCGCCCGGGTACATGCTGCAGGCAAACATGAAATCCTGCCAGACGAGGATCCCCATTTCATCGCAAAGATCATAGAAATCGTTGCTCTCGTAAATGCCGCCACCCCAGACACGCAACATGTTCATATTGGTATCGCGCACGGCTTTCAGTAGTTGGCGGTATTTGTCTTTGGTTATCCGCGTCGGGAAGCTGTCGGCCGGAATCCAGTTGCCGCCCTTGGCAAAAACGGGCACGCCATTGATAACAAAAGTGAAGCTCTTGCCAGACCCATCTGGCTGTTGCCTGAGTTCGAGCGATCGCAAGCCGCTGCGAGTAGTTGTTTGATCTGCCAGTTTGCCGTTGATCAGCAGTCTTGCTTTGAAGTCATATAGTGGATGCGCACCCAGTCCGTTGGGCCACCAAAGCGCCGGATGCGGAACAACAAGGTCAAGCGTTATTCGATTGACACCCGGTGCCAACGACACTTCGCGTCTGGCGCCGACGGTCTTATTAGTCACATTATCTACGATAATGGTTGCAGTGGAGTTGACACTGGCAACAACTTCTACTGCCGCCGTTAGATTTGCAATGTCGGCGGTGATCTTTTTCGGCAAGATGTGCAGGTCGGATACGCGCGCAGTGTTCCATGCTTCCAATGAGACTGGTCGCCAGATGCCGCTGGTGACGAAGCGCGGCCCCCAGTCCCAGCCGTACTGGTACGGCGCCTTGCGTGTGTGCGGGCTGGTCTTTTCACCCTGATCGTTACCGGCCGGAAGTTCATACTTCATCTTCGCCATGATCGGCAGGACTTCGTCGATAGGCGAACGAAAGTGAATGCGCAAGGTGTTAGCGCCGGGTTTCAGGAGGTTTTTGCAATCCACTCGCCAGGTGCGAAACATATTGTCGGCATTGAGCAAAGACGTACCGTTGAGAAACACTTCGGCATAAGTGTCCAGCCCCTCGAAGACCAATTCGATTTGCTCGTAGCTGAGCAATTCGGGCCTGGCATTTAAAGTGGTCTGATATTCCCAATCGGTTTTTCCGATCCACTGCTGCTTTTGCTCGTTATCGCGATAGAAGGGATCTTCGATCAGTTTGTTGTTGAGTAGATCAGTATGAACACACCCAGGCACCGTCGCGGGGACCCACTTGTCTTTAACGACTTCGCGAAACTGCCAACCGGTTCGTACGGGTGTCTTGATCCTGGACATGCTGCTTTGTGCTTCAACTCTTGTTTGAGATTGTGCGTTATAGCAAGTCAAGATTAGCAGGGCCAGAGTTGCCCCCAGCAATTTTGCATCAGTCACCGGTTAGCTCACTTTCAAAATTAGCGGAGTGTTCGGTTTACGATAACGCAAACCGTTAGTTTGCGGCGGCGGAAGCGAGCAGGTTGCCTTACGAATTTTAGGCTCTACCAAAGTTTGTTTTGCTTTCTTCCGTCATGGCTGCTAAAAGGTTCGGCATAATGAAACGACATATTTCCTTATTGTTCGCTGGGGTAACTATCGCCATTTTGCCGTTGGTGTCAACTGCGGCGCGCGATAACTCTCATGATACTCCGGGCACCAAGGCCGAGAGCACGTCAGTCCAGGCGGAGCTCGCCAGGTCCAGACTTGCCCGGTTGCGGCGCGGAATCAATCTGAGTCACTGGTTCGCGCAAGCCAGGGATTATTCGAAAGTTCATCTCGAATCACATACCACAGCGGAGGACATCGCGCTGATCAGAAGCATCGGCTTTGATCATGTTCGCCTTACCATCGAGCCGGCGCCCCTATTCAGTTGGGAGGATCCCAGCAGACTCAAAGCCGAATACCTGAAGTATCTCGACAACGCGCTTGACCTGATCCTGGCGCAGGGTCTGGCAGCGATCGTTGATATCCATCCGTCTGATGAATTCAAG
>DASWDX010000499.1:0-10196 GCA_036395055.1 Pyrinomonadaceae bacterium
GAAGGCGTCGAAGCAATCGCCAAAGGAAAACTGGATCATCGAATTGAGTTGCGGTCCAGCGACGACCTTCGTCCGCTGGCGGACAATCTTGACTTGATGACCAAAAAGCTTCGCGATCAAATCGCGCGCGAAGCTGAGACGCGGCAGTTTCAATCTTTCGTTCGCTTGTCCGCCATGCTCACACATGATTTGAAAAACGCGATTGAAGCTTTATCGCTAACGGTGGCAAATATGGAGCTCCATTTTGATGACAAGGACTTTCGTGCCGATGCTATGAAATCTGTTACCGGCGCCACTAATAATTTGCGAGCCATGGTTGAGCGCCTCAGCAATCCTGTAACTACGTTGAGCGGTGAACACAAGCGGCCCAAACCGGTTGATTTGGTTCCTATGCTGAAACAGGTAATCTCTATGATCGCCGAGCCCGCCGGGGAAACACATGATCTCAAGGTGGAGCTTCCTGATCAGCTTTTTGCCCTGGTTGATAGCGAACGCATGACTAAGGTTGTTGAGAATCTGATCATCAATGCGCTCGAAGCAATGGATAGGAAGAAGGGCACCTTGAGCATCGTTGCTGGTAGGACTGATGACGGCAAACCATTCTTTAGCGTCAGCGACAGCGGCCAGGGCATTAGTCCGCGATTTATCGAAGAAAGGCTTTTCCATCCATTCGCGACCACAAAAAAACGAGGAGTGGGTCTCGGGCTTTACACCTGCCGGGAAGTGGTCGTGGCTAACGGGGGATCAATTGAGGTGGAATCGCAGGAAGGCGCTGGAACGACATTTAGGGTCGTGCTACCATCGGCGCCCAATTCGAGAAGCGGCGGCAATCACGCTGCAAGCCAACCCTCAGGCTAGTCTGTCCAGACGCTCCAAATCGTTATTAAGTGCTCACGGCACCGTTTGACTAAAACTGAGATGGGCAAAGCAAATCAACCGAGGGAAGCTCAACTCAAAGACACGATACTCGTGGTAGACGACGACGAATCCGTCCGTCGCGGACTCGTCTGGACACTCCGCGCTGACTATCGTGTGCTTGAAGCCATTTCTCGACAGGAAGCCATTCACATCCTAAAGCAAGAGACCGTCGACGTTGTCCTGAGTGATCTGCATTTACCACCGCACGTCGAAGACATTAGCGAAGGCCTGGCTATCATCGAAGCCGCACGCGACCTCAATCCGCCAGTCCAGGTAGTGGTGGTTACGGGAAGCGACTCCAAACACGCAGGCCGCGAGGCCGTTAAGCGCGGCGCGTACGGCTTCTTCGAGAAACCTCTCGAGGCCGACGAGGTGCTGCACATTGTTAAGCAGGCGGCTCGTATGCGCCGGCTGGAAGTGGAAAATGCGCGGTTGCGTGATGAGTTGGTGGGCGCGCGTGGATTTGGACGCTTGATTGGATCGAGCCAATCGCTGGAAAAAACGCTCAAGCAGGCGCGCGCCGTTGCCGATACCAGTGCCACGGTTTTGATCATCGGCGAAAACGGAACCGGGAAAGAAATGCTGGCCTGCGCCATTCACGAAGAAAGCCAGCGCGCTCGTGGTCCTTTTATCGCCGTAAGTTGTGCCGCGTTGCCGGAGTCTTTAATTGAGTCGGAACTGTTTGGTCACGAGAAAGGTGCGTTCACTTCGGCAACGCACGCGCGCATGGGCCGATTCGAACTTGCCGATGGCGGCACATTGTTTCTGGATGAAATCAGCGAGCTCTCGCCCAATGTTCAGGTCAAACTGCTGCGCGTTTTACAAGAGCGCGCCTTCGAACGTGTCGGCGGCACAAAAACTTTGACTGTCGACATTCGTCTGATCGCTGCCAGCAATCGTGATCTGGAAACAGAAGTCGAGGCAGATCATTTTCGCAAAGATCTTTTCTATCGGCTGAACGTTGTGCCCTTAGTGCTGCCGCCGCTGCGCGAGCGACGGGAAGATATTCCGGGGTTGGCGGCCCATTTTGCAGCCAAAGCAGCGGAAAAGCATGGACGGCTAACACCGCAATTATCCGCGGAGTTGATCGACTCGCTTCATGAATACGACTGGCCGGGCAACGTTCGAGAACTTGAAAATCTGATGGAGAGACTAGTTTTGTTGGACCGCCAACCCTCGCTAGGCCTCGAATTTCTTCCCGAAAAGATGCTTAAACTATTGCCAGTCCAAGGCCTACCCAGCGAGACTACCTTCGAAAGCGAGATTACGGCTTTGAAGCGTCGTCTGATATTAGGCGCATTGGAAGCAGAGGGTGGGAACAAAGTGGCCGCCGCAAAACGGCTGGGGATCAGTCGCTCCTATTTGCACCGGCTGATCAGCGAATTCGGCACTCATTAAAGTTGTTTATTACGCAGCTTTGACGCGCTTTTCCAGATCAGAAATATACTTTGGCAGATCGGTATACTTTACAAAGTTCATGCCCTTCATTAGCGAAGGCAGTTTGTTAGGCTCCAGCCCAACAATCACTGGGGTTACTCGTTTTCGTAACGAAGTAGCAGCTCCTAATTCGTACATGAGATTTGGATTGTCTACAGAATTGTCTGTAAGAATCAAAAGCACCTCATCGGCACGTCCCAAGTCCACAGTTATCTTGTTAAAGTTAGCTTCGCCGGGTACGGCTGCCTTATCTACCGAGTAAACATCGATACCCGCTTCTTTCAATCGACGGGAAAGATCTCGCGCCAAATCTATATCCTTCACGGAGGAACTAATGAACACTTTGTAAGCCATAGGTTTCTCTAAGGTGTTTTCTTCTGGTTGACGCGCTTTTCCAACTGGTTCAGAAACCGATCGAATTTATTGAGATCTATACCTTTAATGTCCTTCATGGGTGCCATGTCGTCAGGTCGTACGTTATTTAGTATCGGAGTCACGCGCTTATGCTGGGCTCTGACGCCGCCTATTTCGAAAGCGACCCACTGGGATTGAACGCTCTGCGGCGATATTAGCACCAGCGCTTCATCACATAAATCAATTCCATTGATTATGCGATCAACAATCACTTCACCTCCTTCAAGGTCCTTCTCATCCAGCCAGCAGGAAGCACCTATGCTGCCAATCTTTTCAGCGATTACTTCCGCAATCCACCGGTCCGATGAAGAGTGGCTAATAAAAACCAGATAATCTTTACTGTGCCGGGCCTTGCGTTTCGCCGACTTTTGCCTACTAGAGGATTTCGGCATTCACACTCCAGACGATTTTTGAGATCGACAGCCGCAGATAGATTATCGTTGAGCAATATTTTCATGCAAACTACTGGTTCTAACTGTACGCACCAGAAATTGAAAGCAATCTGGCAACTCATTGCCCTGGAGTAGTTGTAGATCCCTTCTCCGTCAGCTCGCCGAGCTTAACGATCCAGATCCCACTGTGCACGTCGTTGAAGTAAATGAGACCGTTGTGCGGCTGGGCGCCCCAGGTGAAAGGCAGGTTCGGACGATAGCCTTCCGGGTCCCCGGCCCAGAGGCGGCCAATCTCGCGACCTTGCCGGTATAGATCTCCGCGCAGTTCTCCGGAAACATCGACGATGCGACCGCCGCCGTTGTAGTAACCCATGTACATGATGTCGTTATCCACCCACATATTGTGCGCGCCCGCTTCGGGCACCGGATACTCGGCAACCTTGCGCGGATTATTGATGTCGGAAACATCGACTACGTGCACGATGCCCCGTACCGGAATACGTTTCCGGTCGTGAATATCAAAGATCGGTGGAAACACTTCATCGCCTACGAAAACGTAGTTCTTGTAACGGAAAACGGAATGCGTGCCGGCGAGCCAGCCGTTGCCATATAGTTCGTGATGATTAAAGCGCAACTGGCTGACCAACTGCGGATGCTCCGGGCTCCCTCCTTTAATGCCATTGCCGACGTCAAGAACCACCAGTCCATCGCGCCAGTAGGCAAGATAGGCAAGGCCGTCTTTGACCTGCAAATCATGCAGGTAACGACCGACAACTTCCCTGTCGCCGCCGCTAGTGGTGATCGTCGTGGCCACCAGGCTAGGCACTTCCCACCGCGCCACTTCCTTCGGATGCTTCACATCGGCGAAATCAATAACCCGCATTGAACCGGTGGCGTCGTCAGTCAAATAAACATAGTGACTATCAACGAAGGCGCTGTGAACTCCGCCGGTCACCGTCTCTGTGTATTCGGAAATTGGCTTTGGATGTGCGGGATCAGACGTATCGAAAAAAGCGATGCCGTTCTTTCGGTTCGAAGCCCCTTCGCGCGAGATGACCAGAACCCGACCGTCTGCTGTGGTGCTGACGTCGTTGATGAGTCTCGCGTCGACTTTGATTGTGTCGGTCAGTTTCGGATGCGCCGGATCCGAGACATCATAAACGAGCAACTTGTCAGAGATGGTTGAGAGATATGCGTAGTTGCCGATGATCCATTGTTCCGCGGCTTCAAAATCCTTGATTGGCGCACGACCAACGACTGTGATAGTGCGTTCAGCATTGCGAGGAACGACTACGATGGAAGCAACTGCTTCCTGCGGCCCACTCGCGGCAGTGATGACATACGAACCGGGCAGTTCAGCGACAAAACCACCATCAGCATCGATCGTGGCTGCCGGACCGCTTACCGTCCAGCGCACAGCATTGTTATCAGCTTTTCCGCTTTGCGCATGAACGTTGAAATGCACGATGTCTCCGGTGTGGGCATTCGTTGATCTCGGATCGATTGATAGCCCGGTCAAACTGCCCTTGACGACCGTCACGTTTGTGCTGCCACTACCGCTGCCAGAAGCTGCACTAATCGTCGTCTGCCCGGGCACGACCGCCATCACCACACCGGCTCCGTCTACTGTTGCTACGTCAGGTTTGCTGGAAGTCCAGTTTATCGAAACATCACTGCGCGGATTTCCTTCCGCACTTCGAGCGGTCGCCGAGAGTTTCGTAGTAGCACCTACCACAAGCGATGATTTAACCCGATCGAGATCGATGCGCGTGACCGGTCCTGGTTTGACCATCACGTGAGTAAGAACGGTCTTGCCGCCGACGATTGCGCCTACCAACACTTCACCGGGACTAAAAAACGAAACCGTGCCCGACTCATCTACACCGGCAAGATCAAATGGAGCCGCGAACCAGGCCGAAGCCGGTGCGTTGGTTTTGTTTCCAGAGGCGTCTTTCACCACGGCGCTGAACTTCACCTTTTGGCCAACGGAGATGTCCTCGGTTGCCGGCGTGAGCTCAGCGGGCTTCGTGGCCGTAGACGCTGAAGTTGACTGCTGAGCAATTGCAGTCGCAGTCGACATTACCAGGAGCAAGGTAACGCAGAAGCTGGCGAGCAAGTAGTGAAAGGTGCGCATTATGATTCTCCTGAATAGGCTACTGTCAAACTATCCCTGGGCTTGGTAATGATCTCGAGTTGAGAGACTAACGAATTGAAATTTCGAATGAATTGAAATCTTAGTCAGGGAACGAGCGAGACGCAAGTAAACGCATCAGTCTCCGATTAATCTTGAATTAAGGCTGAAGGCTGCGAGCACCTTAGGATACAACCTTGAGTCCTGACAAATCATCGGGGGCAAGCCCACCTTCCTAACCACGAGCTGATCAAACTTTCGCTCAAATTCTTGATTGAAAAGCTCTCAAGACAAGTTCTACCGAGTCGGCTGGAGAGTCTCAGGGTTGGGAAGGTGGGCTCGCCCCCGCCAGTTGGCTGCCACTCAAGTTGTGTTGAAGAACTCTACCTTCCTGTCGCCCTAAGCACGCGTATGCGACCAGACTTGAACAGCCTCGACGCTTCAGCGATCATCTAAGCCAAGAGGTTTTATGGCCAACGTCCAACAACGATTGCCGGAAAATGTGCCGGGAGATTTCTTTGTAGATGAAAGCTGCATCGACTGTGACACCTGCAGCCAGCTGGCGCCGGCAGTTTTTCGCGATCACGGCGAGCAGTGTAGCGTCTATCGTCAACCCGAAGGCGAAATGGATACGCGCCTCGCGCTGATGGCCCTGGTCGCTTGTCCCACTGGCTCGATCGGAACAACTGAGAAACATAATGCGCGCATAGGGATCGATGCTTTCCCTTCGCGGGTCGCCGAGAATGTCTACTTCTGCGGTTTTACTTCGGAATCGAGTTTCGGTGCCTGGAGTTATTTAATCACGCGTCCGGAAAGCGACGGTGGCAATCTGCTGATCGATTCTCCGCGTTTTGCAACGCAACTGGTAAAGCGCATCGAAGCGATGGGTGGCGTCAGCCAAATGCTCTTAACGCACCGCGACGACATCGCCGACCATCAACTATTCAGCAACAAGTTTGGTTGCGAACGAGTAATGCATGCGGACGACGGCGCGCTAAGAATTGGCGCCGAGCGCATAATTGAAGGAGAGAATGCAGTCCAACTGAATGACGATCTTTTGATCATACCCACGCCCGGTCACACGCGTGGCCACATGGTGTTTTTATATAAAGACCGGTTTCTTTTCACGGGAGATCACCTGGCGTGGTCGCCGACTCGCGAGACCCTGACTGCCTTTCCGAGTGTCGCGTGGTATTCATGGGCGAAACAGACTGAGTCGATGGCTAAACTTGCAAAGTATGAATTTGAGTGGGTTTTGCCCGGCCACGGTTCGCTGCATCACGACACAAAGCAAAACATGCGCTATCATCTCCAGTCCTGTATCACCTGGATGAGAACTCGTCCCTAATCCCGCAAGGGATCCAACAAGGCGTCTGCAAACAGATGAATGACCTCGAATCCTAAACGTGTCGTAGGATGTGTAGTTCTGGTCTTAGTTTGGATTTGCTTCCTATTTTTGGGATTAGGCGCCTACTATTATCTTCTGCGGCCCTATGTTAGCCCGTTACTCCGTTAACTCGAAACCAAGTCGTATTTCTGAAACGAGGAGACAATGAATAGAAACCAAAAAATTGCTATCGGGTGCGGTGTGGCTGGTTGCCTGGGTTTGATTCTGATCGTGATTCTCGTGGTGGTTCTTGCAGTATTGGGATATGTGGCTGTCCCGGGCATGTCCAACTCCAACTCCAACGAGAATTCAAACTCCAACTCAAACACTAATACCGATACGAACTCGAATGAGAATTCTAATTCAGACGCATCGAGTTCTTCGTCGTCAATGACCGAGGACGACAGGCACAAACTATTTCAAGCTGCAGCGGCAACGCAGGACCACGCGCTTACCAGGAGGGTATGGGAAAAGCTTGGGTTGCTCAAAACAGACGGCTCACCCAATGATGATTATGAAGTTTTTATCAAAGACCACATTGGCTGGATCTTTAGAAACGCCGGCTTTGTTCAATCCATTAGCAATCCGGAGAAAGCCCGCGCCTATGTGGACGCGCACATCGACGACTGATACTTAGGTTCCTGTAACCAGTATGTTCATGCATTAGGGGGCGCGTATAATCTTCCACCTCAGGCTTTTCTAACGAACGATAAGGCTTGCCGAAACAACTGCAGCGGCAGTGGAAGCCTGTCCGATGAATTGAACCGGAAAGTCGTAAACATGAAAAGGCGCGCGTGATGTTTAGCGCGCCTTTTGTTATGTTGGACAGACGAACTTTGTACTTAGAACTTTGTTCTTGGTATTGCCGCGTTTGATGACGTGCTCGCCTGAAGAGAGACCAAAGCACAAAGTACCAAGCACAAAGCACGAAGTTCCTATGAATCCCGCTCAAATTCGCAATTTCTCCATCATCGCCCACATCGATCACGGCAAGTCGACGCTGGCGGATCGCCTCCTCGAACTCACCGGCGCGGTAACCGGGCGAGATATGTCTGCGCAAGTGCTCGATAACATGGATCTGGAGCGCGAGCGTGGCATTACTATCAAGTCGCACGCGGTCCGGCTCGACTACAAGTCCAGGGACGGGCAGTCGTACATTTTGAACTTAATCGACACGCCCGGACACGTCGACTTCTCCTACGAGGTTTCACGTTCGCTTTCCGCCTGTGAAGGCGCACTGCTCATCGTCGATGCTTCGCAAGGCGTCGAGGCGCAGACGCTCGCGAATACCTACCTTGCGATTGAAAACAACCTCGAACTCATTCCCGTGATCAATAAGATCGATTTGCCCGGGGCTGAGCCCGAAAAAGCAATCGAACAAATCGAACACTTCATCGGCCTGGAAACTCATAACGCAATTCTTACCAGCGCCAAGACCGGCGAAGGCGTAGCACAAGTTTTGGAAGCAATCGTGCGCGAGGTGCCGTCGCCGAAAGGCGATCCAAACGCACCCTTGAAAGCACTGATCTTCGATTCCTGGTACGACTCGTATCGCGGTGTGATAGTTCTCTTTCGCGTGATTGATGGCACGATTCGGCCGGGAATGAAGATTCGCTTCTTCAATGCCGGACGCGACTATCAGGTGGAAACTCTTGGCGTGAACCGGCCGCGGCCGACACCGATCGATCAATTGGGTGTTGGCGAAGTCGGATTTCTCACCGCTTCGATCAAAGCAGTCGCAGACGTGCAGATCGGCGACACGGTCACGGAAGCTGCACGACCTACAAAAGAGCCCTTTCCGGGCTTTCAGGAAATCAAGCCGATGGTTTTCGCTGGCCTGTATCCGGTCGACACGAACCAATATGAAGAGCTGCGCGACGCGATGGATAAACTCCGTCTCAATGACGCGTCGTTCTTTTACGAGCCGGAGTCTTCGACCGCCTTAGGCTTTGGGTTTCGTTGCGGCTTTCTTGGTTTGCTGCACATGGAGATCGTGCAGGAACGTTTGGAGCGGGAATTCAATCTTGACCTGATCACCACAGCGCCAGGTGTGCGTTATATCGTTACCACGACCGATGGTCAGGTTACAGAAATCGACTCGCCGGCAAAGATGCCGGATGTCGGACGCATTGCAAAGATTGAAGAGCCGGCGATTCGCGCTACGATCCTGACACCCGAAGAGCACTTGGGTGGGATCCTCGCTTTGCTCGAAGAAAAGCGCGGCGTGCAAAAAGGTTTTGAATACATAACCGCCAATCGCGTGATGCTGACTTATGAGTTGCCGCTCAACGAGATCGTGCTCGACTTTTACGATCGTCTGAAATCAACTTCGCGTGGTTACGCTTCGCTCGATTACCACCTTGCCGGTTACTGGGAAAGCGATCTCGTCAAGCTCGACGTGCTCGTTGCCGGCGAACCTGTCGACGCATTGTCGCTCGTGCTGCATCGCGATACCGCGCAGGCAAAGGGCCGAGCGCTGGCGTCAAAAATGAAAGAGTTAATACCGCGACAACTGTTCGAAGTGCCTATTCAGGCTGCCATCGGCGCCAAGGTAATTGCGCGCGAAACCGTGAAAGCGCTCGGCAAGAACGTGATCGCCAAATGCTATGGCGGCGACATCTCGCGCAAACGTAAACTGCTCGAGAAGCAGAAAGAAGGCAAGAAACGCATGAAGAAAGTCGGCCGCGTGGAGATTCCACAGGACGCGTTTCTGGCGGTGCTGAAGGTGAATGATTGAATAGATGCTAAGCTATGTTTCAGAAGGAACCGACCAGGAAATCTAGTGTCGTCGGGCCATAGCGCGAATCGGTAATCATCGATAAACTTGCGCACTTACTCGAACTCGTTGTCATCCTCAGGCTCGACGACCTTTTGCTCTATTAATTCACGCCACGTCTGCATCACGTCGTCTTTGACACCGATTGATTTCAAGACCTCACTTACAAGGCCCTGTTCCTGCTTCAGTTCCGGAAATGTTAAGAGCAACATTGCCAGATCGCGCCAATCAGTTCCGGCTTTTGGCTGCCCACGTCTGGCGTGATATGAGATCACTTTTTGGGCGATGAGGTCAGGAGGGGACGTAACCAGGACATCTTCAATTCGCTCAGCGTGCGGAAGTGATTCTACCGTTCGCAAATCAACGAGATGGCGGTTCCGGGGCTGCTGGATCTGAAAGAGGCGGTATCCTTTGCCGTTGCCAATTGCTCGCACGCGAACGGCGATGTGGAAGCGTTCGCTCAAATGCTGCCGCAACTCCTCAGCAAGCTCGGCTGCCCGAGTAGAAACCAGATCAATGTCCTGGCTCATGCGCGGCTCTGCGACATAGGCGTTAACAGCCTGTGCTCCAAATAGAACAGCGTCTTCGCGGCCACGCAAAAACTCCAGCACGGCGTCATGAATTGAAGCGAGCGGCAACTGTTCGCGCATGGCAAACTCCCCGAATGTAAGGACTCCGGCGTTAAGCATACTTAGAAATAATACGCCCGTCTTCCGTCCCGTCCAAGTTTCTCCGGCTTGG
>DASWDX010000500.1:0-5826 GCA_036395055.1 Pyrinomonadaceae bacterium
GCTCCGCGCGATTCAATCTCGCCATACGCGGAAATCAACAGCCCTTCATTCCGCGCACGTTGCCTTAATGCCACTGCACCTAAGCTGCCAGCATTGGCTCCAAACCAATTAAGAATTTCATCGGGACGAGCCGGACGTAACTGCGTTGCCCCCACAGCGTCGGACAATTTTGTCTCGTGCAGCTGATGGTCACCACGCAGAAGTGCGACGACAGGTAGCGGAGTCCCGCTTATAGTTGCTACATAGGCCAATGTCTTAATCTGACTCTCGGCTTTAGCTCCCCCCAGAAACTTGCTCAAGTCTTCAATGGTACGCACGCCGGGCGTCGGAAACTCTTCCGGAGTTTCGGGTCCTACCAGGTCCTTGATAGGCGCTAAACGCGAGGTAGCCTTTTCCAAATTGGCCGCATAGCCGCAGCTTGCACAAGTCGCAACTAAATCTTCGCCGGCGTCAGTCCTGGCCACAAACTCGTTGGATTCTGATCCACCCATCGATCCCGACGATGCTTCGACAATTGAGAACTCGATCCCACAGCGGCTGAAGATTCTTTTGTAGGCCTCCCGTTGATCGATGAAGGATTTGTCCAACCCGGCCTTGTCGACATCAAACGAGTAGGCATCTTTCATGATGAAAGTTCGCAGTCGCATCAATCCTGACTTTGGACGTGGCTCATCGCGAAACTTCACCTGAATCTGATACCAAACCTGAGGCAGTTGTTTGTAAGAACGAAGTTCGTTTCGGGCAATAGCAGTGAAAACTTCCTCATGCGTCATGCCCAGGCACATGTCGGCGCCTTTGCGATCCTTGAGCCGGAACATATCGTCGCCAATGGCCTCCCAACGGCCCGATTCCTTCCAGATCTCAGCGGGGTGCAAAGCCGGCAGGTAGAATTCCTGACCGCCAATGCGATTCATTTCTTCGCGCAGGATCTGCATCACCTTGAGCGCGACCCGTTGCGCCATTGGCAAGTACGAATAGATTCCTGCGCCAAGCTGTCGAACCAGACCGGCGCGCAGGAGGAGCTTATGGGAGATGACTTCAGCGTCAGCAGGATCTTCGCGAAGCGTTGGAATGAAATTTTGTGACCAGCGCATTAGGTTTCTTGATTAAACTTTTCCTGAGAATGAATTACGGCCAGCCATTCTCGCTTAGCAAAAGATCTAACGCAATGTAGGACAAGGCATCCGTGCGTGTCGGCCCGCCCGTGGCCCGAACAATGATCCAAAGATTTTCCATATCTCATTTCGTTTTTTTGTTTGTCATTTAACAGGACGTCAGCTCGGTGGTTTGGTCTTGAAATGAAAGATGACAATTGAAAAATGATGATTGGAAAATCTGTTTGTGTTTGCCAGTCGAAGATGCCAATTCAGACGGAGGGGAACATTGCCTGTCCTACTTCGTTGCGAGCACCCGTAGCGTGATGTACCATCCACGCTTGCCTTACCTTTGAATTCGCGGAGATTCACTAATGAAAATTGCCCTTGCAAGCGATCATGCGGGCTACACCGAAAAAGAACGCCTGAAGCCTCTGCTGCAAGACTTAGGATTGGAAGTTGACGACCTGGGAACAGTCTCTGAGGAGTCTGTTGATTACCCTGATTACGCGCGCAAGGTCGCGGAGCAGGTTGCCGGAGGACGCGTCGATCAGGGACTGCTGGTTTGCGGTTCCGGAACCGGAATGGCGATGACCGCTAACAAAGTACCGGGCGTGCGCGCGGCAGTGGCCTGGTCGGAACAGACAGCCCGACTTGCTCGCCAGCATAACGATGCGAACGTCCTGGCGATCGGCGCGCGCACTACCCCGCCCGAGCAAATACCAGCAATTGTGCGAGCGTGGTTTGCTGCAGAATTTGAGGGCGGTCGCCACGCAGACCGCGTTGACAAGATTCGTAGAATAGAATCAGCGGCAGAGGGCAAAATAGAATCAGCCGAAGAGGCACAGGGAAACGCGGGGTGACTCAAGAAGCGAAGGCTCATGGTTAGGAAGGGCGGTTTATCCCCGCGCGTTGAATGCCATCAACCCGGCGGGGCAAGCCCCCTTCCTGACCGCGAGACTTCCCTGATTGAATGCTTCATCTGTAGCCAGGAATAGTCCGACCCTCAGAGGGTAATTAATACCAAGTCCGAAGATCAAAGACCAAATTCCAAAGACCAAAGTCCAGAGAAGGACCAGACTAATGACCGATCCAAGAAACGCACCGCTGGCTGAAGTTGATCCTTTGGTTGCAGCAGCCATCGACAACGAGGTCGCGCGGCAGGCCAACGGGCTCGAGCTGATCGCCAGCGAGAATTTCGTTAGCGAGGCCGTGCTCGAAGCAGCCGGCTCGGTTTTCACAAACAAGTATGCCGAAGGATATCCGAAGAAGCGTTACTACGGCGGATGCGAGTGGACCGACATAGTTGAGCAAGCCGCGATCGACCGCGCGAAGCAATTGTTTGGAGCCGACCATGCCAACGTGCAGCCACATAGCGGTGCCCAGGCAAACATGGCCGTCTACCTCGCCGCGATTCAATATGGCGATCAGATTCTGGGAATGAACCTGTCCCACGGCGGCCATCTGACTCACGGCCATCCGATGAATTTTTCGGGCATCAGTTACAAGGTGGCTGACTACGGTGTCTCGCGGGAAACCGAACAGATTGACTATGACGAGTTGCAGCGAATTGCAGAAGAACACAAGCCCAGGTTAATCGTCTGTGGCGCTTCAGCCTATCCGCGTATTATCGACTTCAAACGCATCGGCGAGATCGCCACTGCCGTCGGCGCGCGCATGTTTGCCGACATCGCACACATCGCCGGGCCGATCGCTGCCGACCTCCATCCCTCGCCTGTGCCGCACGCTGATTATGTAACGAGCACAACGCATAAGACACTGCGTGGCCCACGCGGTGGCTTGATTCTCTGCAAAGAAGAGCATGCGAAACAGATCGACCGTAAATTGTTTCCCGGCGTGCAGGGCGGTCCGCTGGTGCACATCATCGCCGCGAAGGCGGTCGCGTTTGGCGAAGCGCTGCGCGAAGACTTCAAGGAATACCAGCGACAGATTCTGGCGAACGCGAAAGCGCTCGCGACTGAGTTGCAGGAGCAAGGACTGCGTCTGGTTTCGGGCGGGACCGACAATCATCTGATGCTGGTTGACGTCTGGATGGACGGCAAAGGTATTACCGGTAAAGACGCGGAGAAAGCACTTGAAGCGGCGAACATAACCGTCAACAAGAACACGATTCCATTTGACCAGAACAAACCCTTCGTCGCTTCAGGCTTGCGCATCGGCACTCCGGCGCTGACGACACGTGGTATGAAGGAAAACGAGATGCGCGAAATCGGACGGTTGATTGCGGAAGTTATTCATGCGCCGGATTCGGAATATGTGCTCGGCAAAGTGCGGCAGGGTGTTGCTGAATTGGCGGCGCGGTTTCCACTTTACGCGAAGAGATTGAAACATCAGTCAGGGGCAATAAGTGCGCACTGATGGTGGGGAGCGACAGGAGCGATGGAACCCATTCGAAAATACTCAGGGCTTGTCCTCCTCTTTCTCCTCTGCGGGAATCATTCCCCGGTTTCCGCGGGAATAAGACCTTCCTTTGGCATTGAAGTCTGTTCATGGAATGCCACTCACATCGTCGTTGCGACCGAAGGCAAGACAATTGATGGCGTGTTCCGCGTGCTCGAATCGTGGAGGGGCGATCTCAATCCAGGAGACACGATCAAAATCCCGGAGCTGGCTTCTTTCAAACCACCATCATCTCGTGCAGTTTCCGACCCCTGGTATGAGAAGCGAAATAGCGACCAGGCTCTCTTTGTAACGGGCGAGCGTATGGTCCTGTTTCTCAAAAAAGAGTCGAGCGGGTCAACCTTGGAAGCAGACCATAGCAGCCTACCTTCACCGGCATCGATGCGCTGGAAATCATCAAGTTTTTACAACGAAATGAATGTCTCAGTCGTGTGGATCGAAGAGGGAAAGACGTTTGGGTTTGTTCAGGTCATGAACCCTGGGCCGAGCCTGTTAATTAGTCTGGGTTTGTCGGAGGACGAGTTGAAGAATCGTGCGCTGGAGATAAAGTACATCGAGGACTCGTTTCTTCAAACAGCTGCCATCGCCGACCCCGCCAATAGAGCAGAGGCACTCGCGTCGTTTGCCCGTCACCCGCTTTATCTCGTACGAAACGCCACGTTCGAAGCACTAAAAACATCTGGCAAGGCGGCTCTACCAGTTTTGCGAAGGATGTTGGCCGACGATTCTCTCCTTGGTGTTCATTCGGAGGTCGTCGGCCTCTTGGTGGAGGCGGGAAGAGGTGAAGTTGGCCCGGACCTCACCGAACTGATCGAGAAAAACCTGGCGTTTTGGAGAGCAACAGGCCCGGCGTTGAAAAAAGGTTGGTGGAACGGCGAAGGATTTGATTCCTGGGAAGACGCCGTGCCCCTTCGTGACCGATACTCGGAAGTCTACAGCGCGTTTCTCGCGTTGCGAAAAAGACCATCCCGTGAATCTGAGGCGGTAGTGGCTCAGTTTAGAGACTTCTGGCATTCATTGCCGCAGCTTGAAGAGATCGGCTCCAATCAAATGACGCAAGCTTGCGACGAAGTGTTGCGTGAACTCGATCGCCTCAAATCTAATGTTAACGCGATCCGCTTTGAGGGTTTGCGCGTGTTTGACGACTCTGAGTTGCTCAAAGCACTGAGCGAGGAACAGGTAGCGACGAACGGTTTGCCATTGAGTCCTAAGCAGGTTGAACAAGCCCAGAGCACAATCAAGAAAGTGATGGCCTCACGAGGCTACAGGCACGCCACTGTGGTCGCCCGCAATGATCAATCGGATCCGAATCTCAAAACACTCATATTTGTTATTAATGAAGGTGCCCCCGTCGGCATAGCTGAGATTCGGTTTGCGGGCAGCAAGGTCTTTTCATCATCAGGGCTGCTTGCCAGGATGCGGAAGTGTATGGTGGGCGAAGAGCCAGACGGCGTTAATATCTACAATGCTGCGGAGTTTGATTTCTGCCTGCGAGGGCTGGACAACTTTGCCAGAAGCAGAGGTTACCTCGAGGCGAGATTTCATGACCCCGAGATCGAAGAGACCAAAGACGGTTTGGTTATCACGGCGCATGCAGACGAAGGCAAGCTCTACATGCTTGGAGAGATCACAGTTGAGGGCGCCAAGGCTGTTCCAGCTGATCGGGTGCGCGCAATGCTGAGCGTACAGCCAGGAGAGATCGCTAACGGCGAGATGATCGGCAAGTGGTTATTTGAAGACCTCAAGAGAACCTACGGAGAGATCGGTCACATCGAGTACACCGCGGAGGTCGAACCTGAGTTCAAAGAGGCTGGGAATGGCGCAAACGAAGGCATAGTTGATTTCAAAGTTACAATTGACGAGGGCCGGCAGTTCAGAGTTAACGTAATTAGATTCGAGGGAAGCAGGCTCCCCGAAAAAGAATTGCTCAGCCTGTTGCCAATCCGCGCAGGCGACGTCTTTAACCAGAGGCTTTTCGAAGAAAGTATCGAGAGATTGAACAAATCGGGCCGCTTTGAGTTGATCGATAAGGATCGTGACACGAACTTCACTACAGACGAAGAACAAGGTCTTATCAACATTGTCATTAAACTTAACAACAGAGACGGCGAGGCAGCGCCTGAACAGTCGTCGTTAAACCGTCATCAGCCCTAACCTCCAGCATGAACGAAATCTTCGGACCAGAGGGCTTAATCGCCCAGGCGCATCCTGAATACGAACATCGCCCCGGCCAGGTTGAAATGGCGCGGGCAATAGTGCGTGCGTTTGAGCATCGCAGGCATTTGATTGTTGAGGCGGGAACGGGCACAGG